>NZ_JBIVMI010000017.1:148844-183490 GCF_044753005.1 Kitasatospora sp. NPDC088548 | reverse complement strand
TTCCTCGCCGACGGCCGCATCGTCGACGAACTCGTCAACCCCACCGCCGACACCGTCCTGGACCGCATGCGCCGCTTCGACGCCAAGGGCCGTACCAGCTAGAGCCGGCCGGCCCCCGCACCCACCCGTCCGGGCTCCGACCCCGTTCCGGCCGCCCCCAGACACCTCAGGACTGACACTCCCTCATGTACCGCACCGCACTGCGCAATGTGCTGGCCCACAAAGCCCGGCTGCTGATGACGACCCTCGCCGTCATGCTGGGCACCGCCTTCGTGGCCGGCACCCTCGTCTTCACCGACACCCTCGGCAACGCGCTCAGGTCCCAGAGCGCCAAGAGCTACACCGACATAGCCGTCACGGTCAGCGACCGCGACGCCGTCGTCCGGGGCTACGACCGCGGCGCCAAGGCGACCGGCGGGCCCACCCTGAACGAGGAGACGCGCAAGGCGATCGCGGCACTGCCCGGCGCCGCCGAGGCGCGCGGCGTGGTCAGCGGCTTCGCCGGCATCGCCGACCGGAACGGCGCCCTGATCGGCAACGGCTTCACCACCACCGGCACCAACTTCGTGCCCGGCGCCGACGGCACCGACCCGCGCTACCCGCTGGTGGACGGGCGCGGCCCGCGCACCTCCGGCGAGGTGGCCCTGGACACCAAGACCGCCGAGAAGGGCGGCTTCAACGTCGGCGACACCGTCCGGGTGGCCGTCAACGGCCCGGTGATGGAGCTGAAGCTCACCGGCACGCTGCACGCCAACGACCCGCGGGTGCTCTCCGGCGGCTCGCTCGCCGCCTTCGACACCGCGACCGCCCAGCAGCTCTACCTGGCCCCCGGCCGGTTCGCCGAGATCGACGTCAAGGGCAAGCCCGGCGCGGACGACAGCGCGCTGCTCGCCGCCGTGCGGCAGACCGTCCCGCAGGGCAATGACTCGATCGAGGCGAAGACCGGCCGTGAACTGGCCGACGAGCAGGACCGGATGATCGCCGAGGGCACCAAGGGCCTGGGCAGGGCGCTGCTGGTGTTCGCCGCCATCTCGCTGTTCGTCGGCATCTTCATCATCGCCAACACCTTCACCATGCTGGTCGCCCAGCGCACCAAGGAACTCGCGCTGCTGCGCGCCGTCGGTGCCAGCCGCAAGCAGGTCACCCGGTCCGTGCTGATCGAGGCGCTGCTGGTGGGCCTGGTCTCCTCGCTGGCCGGCCTGCTCGCCGGCATCGGCATCGCCGCGGGCCTGCAGTCGCTGCTGAACGGCCCGCTGGACGCGGGTCTGCCGGACGGTCCGCTGGTGATCGGCCCGTCCACCGTGATCGCCTCGGTCGGCGTCGGGGTCGTGGTGACGGTGCTGGCCGCCTGGCTGCCGGCCCGCCGGGCCTCCCGGATCGCCCCGGTGGCCGCGATGAGCTCGGTCGAGCAGCCCGCCTCGCAGAAGAGCCTGCGGGTGCGCAACGCGATCGGCCTCCTCTTCGCCGCGGTCGGCGTCGGCGGTCTGCTGGCCGGCTCCGCGGCCAAGGCGGTCGGTCTGGTCGGCCTCGGCGCGGGTGCGCTGATGGTCGGCGTCTTCGTGCTGACCCCGCTGCTGTCCCGGCCGCTGATCACGCTGCTCGCCCCGGCCCTGCGCAGGCTGTACGGCACCCCGGGCAAGCTGGCCCAGGAGAACGCCGTCCGCAACCCGCGCCGCACCGCCGCCACCGCCTCGGCGCTGACCATCGGCGTCACCCTGATCACCGCGCTGACCGTGGTCGGCGCCTCGGTGAGCAAGGCCGTGGACGAGGCCACCGCGATCGACATGAAGGCCGACTACACGGTCGCCATGCAGAACTTCTCGACGCTCTCCCCCGAGGTCGCCACCCAGATCGCCAAGGCGCCCGGCGTCACCGCCATGAGCGTGATGCGCAGCGTGTCGGTCGAGACCGACGACGGCACCGAGTGGCTGACCGGCGTCGACGCCACGACGATCGACCAGCTGGCCACCGTCAAGGTCACGGACGGTTCGGCGGACGCCCTGAAGCAGGGCAAGCTGCTGATCAGCTCGGGCTCCGCGGAGCACAACGGCCTCAAGGTGGGCGACACCCTGGCCGTCACCTACCCCGACGGTGTGAAGGGCTCGCTGACGGTCGGCGGCGTGCTGGAGGCCAACACCGTGCTGGCCGGCATGATCGCCCCCGACGCCGTGGTCGGCCCGCACGCCTCGGCCGGCTCCGGTCTGACCAAGGTCCTCGTCAAGGGCGCCAACGGTGCCGACGCCGCGCTGAAGCAGGCGCTGCGGGACGCGACCGGCGGCAATCCGCTGATCGCGGTCAAGGGTGAGAAGGACATCAAGGCGGAGACCAGTCAGATGGTCACCGCCGTGCTGAACATGATGTACGGGCTGCTGGGCATGTCCGTGGTGATCGCGGTGCTCGGCGTGGTGAACACCATGGCGATGTCGGTGTTCGAGCGCCGGCGGGAGATCGGCATGCTGCGGGCGATCGGTCTGGACCGCCGCGGCATCGGCCGGATGGTCCGGCTGGAGTCGCTGATGATCGCGCTGTTCGGCGGCGTGGTCGGTGTGCTGCTCGGCATCGTGGTCGCCTGGGCGGGCAACCGCACGCTGGCGGACAGCATCAAGAACATCACGACCGTGGTGCCGCCGGTGCAGATCGTGGGCTTCCTGATCGGCGCCGCCCTGATCGGCCTGCTGGCCGCCGTCTGGCCGGCCCGCCGGGCGTCCCGCCTGGACATCCTGGGCGCGATCAAGGGCGCGTAGCCGACCGCGCGAAGCGCCGGAGCCCCGGCCGCAGCGGACTCGATTCACCCGAGTCCTGGCGGCCGGGGCTCCGGCGTAAGGAGGGAACGTTTCCTCAGCAGCCGTTGAGGATGCCGGTGAGGGCGCTCTTCTCGGCGCTGTCGACGGTCAGGCCGTAGAAGTACTTCACCTGCACCCAGGCACGGGCGTAGGTGCACCGGTAGGACGCCTGGGGCAGCCAGTGGGCCGGGTCCTGGTCGCCCTTGGAACGGTTGGAGCTCGCGGAGACGGCGAGCAGCTGGGGGCGGGTGAGGTCGTTGGCGAAGGCCTTGCGCTGGTCCGTCGTCCAGGCCCAGGCGCCGGAGCGCCAGGCCTCGGCGAGCGGCACCAGGTGGTCGATGTCGAAGGAGGAGGCGTTGGAGGTGGTGGCGTTGTCGTACACCGAGACCCAGCTGCCGCTGACGGCGGCACAGCTGGCGTTGGTCACCACGCCGGAGCCGTCGCGCTTGAGGACCGTCTCACGGGTGTCGCAGGTACCGGAGATGGTGATCCAGTGCGGGAACAGCGCACGGTCGTAGCTGTCGGCGTGCGACTCCGCGATGGCCGCCATGGAGGCCAGGTAGGTACGGGCGGTGGCGGCCGAGACGGGGCTCGGGAGGGCGGCCTGGGCGCTGCCGGCGCCGGCCAGCAGCGTGGCGGCGAGCAGCAGCAGGGCGCCGACGGCGGCCACCAGGGCACGGTGGAGCGGACGTATCGCAGGCATGCGGGGACTCCAGAATCGGTGAGGGCAGGCGGAAGCCCCCGGGCGGAGCGGCCCGGGCTGGCAACCAGCATGACGCTCGCCGGTTTACGCGGGTAGACCCTGGAGGTGAACTTTTGACCGGCCCTCAGTTCCGGTCCGGTCCCACGGCGCCGCGAACACCACGCCCCGGCTGGGCGGTTGGCGCGAGCCGGTGGTGAACCCCGCTCCGGAAAGCGGCAGTTGGGCGACCGCCGGGGTGGCCGGCACGGCCTCGGCCGGGTCACGCCTCCGGGGCGGCGATCCGCCGTGAACGCTCCCTCCCCCTGGGCCGGTTGTCGGTGACACGTGCGACGATGTTCCGATACGGAGCAATGGGGAACGACAGGGGGTCCGGTATGGAGACGAGCAGGATCACGGGCGACGGCCCGGACGGGCACCAGCACACGATGCGGATCACCCACGGCGGGAACAACCAGCGGTACGTGGTCTGCGACAGCTGCGGCTACCGCAAGCGCGCCGGGACGTTCGCGCGGGCCAAGGCGGAGCAGCACCTGTCCGAGTCGCACGGCGCGGGCGACTTCCAGCAGGAGATCCGGGCCTGGCCGATCGTCCTCGGCGTCATCGGTTTCATCGTCTTCCTGGTGGTGATGGCGAGTTACCGCAACGGCCGGTAGCGGGGCACCTGCCGCCGAACGCGAACCGCCCCGCCCGGCGGGTGGCCGGGCGGGGCGGGAGGCTGGTCCTGGGGTGCGGGCCGGTCAGGCGGCCGGCCTGGCGGAGCCGGCGCCCGGGGTGACGGGCTTGGCCGGCTTGCCGCCGAAGACGCCGAGGAAGATCGCCAGCGTCGGGACGAGGTAGAGCGCCCAGACCACCAGCTGGAGCACCGTCGGGTCCGGCTGGAAGTTGAACACGCCCTTCAGCAGGGTGCCGTACCAGCTGTCCTTGGGGATGGTGCTGCTGATGTCGAAGGCCACGTTGTGCAGGCCGCCGAGCCAGCCGGCCTCCTGCAGGTCGTGCACGCCGTACGCGAGCACGCCGGCCGCGACGACGACCAGCATGGCGCCGGTCCAGGTGAAGAACTTCGCCAGGTTGATCTTCAGCGCGCCGCGGTAGAACAGCCAGCCGAGCACCACCGAGGTGAGCAGGCCCAGCGCCGCACCGATGATCGGGTTGTAGCCGTCGTTGGTGGCCTGCACCGCCGACCAGATGAACAGCGCCGTCTCCAGGCCCTCGCGGCCGACCGCCAGGAAGGAGGTGACCACCAGCGCGACCGTACCCATGGCGAGGGCCGCGTCGAGCTTGCCGTGCAGCTCGGTCTTCAGATGGCGGGCGGTGCGGCGCATCCAGAACACCATCCAGGTGACCAGGCCGACGGCGATGATCGACAGCGAACCGCCGAGCGCCTCCTGGGCCTCGAAGGTCAGCTGGGTCGAGCCGTACTGCAGCACGGCGCCGAACACCATGCTGAGGACGACCGCGGCGGCGATGCCCGCCCAGACCGGCGGAAGCTTGTCCCGGCGGCCGGTCTTGACCAGATAGGCGATCAGAATGCAGACGACGAGACTGGCTTCGAGGCCCTCGCGCAGGCCGATCAGGTAGTTGCCGAACACGCTGGCTCCTGGGGGGTGAAGAGGTGGTACGTACGGGTCGGGCGGGGATCAGCCGAAGAGGGCCTGGCCCCACCACTCACCGGGCTTGCGGACGCCCGCCGGGCAGGCGAAGTGGGCGGAGCCGACGTGCTGGATGTACTCGTTGAGCTTGTCGCTGGCGGCGAGCCGCTGCTGGAGCGGGACGAACGCCTTGCGGCTGTCGCGCTGGTAGGCGAGGAAGAACAGGCCGGCGTCCAGGCGGCCGAGGCCGTCGGTGCCGTCGGTGAAGGAGAAACCGCGGCGCAGGATCATCAGGCCGTTGTTGGCGTCCGGGTGGGCCAGGGCCACGTGCGAGTCGGCCGGCATCGCCTTGAGGTCCGGCGCGTCGTGCTCCTTGGCCTTGCCGTACGGCGCGCCCTCGCCCTTGGTCCGGCCGAAGACGTCCTCCTGCTCCTTGAGGGAGGTGCGGTCCCAGGTCTCGACGTGCATCCGGATCCGCCGGGCGACCAGGTACGAGCCGCCGGTCATCCACTCCGGACCGTCCCCCGGGCCGGCCCAGACGTGCTCGGCGAGCCGGGCGGTGTCGGTGCCCGCGATGTTGTGGGTGCCGTCCTTGAAGCCGAGCAGGTTGCGCGGGGTCTGGGCGTCCGGGGTGGTGGAGGAGGTCTTGCCGAAGCCGAGCTGCGACCAGCGGATGTTGACCGTGCCCATCCCGATCCGGGCCAGGTTGCGGATCGCGTGCACGGCGACCTGCGGGTCGTCGGCGCAGGCCTGGACGCAGAGGTCGCCGCCGCTGCGCTGCGGATCGAGCTTGTCGCCCTTGAAGTTCGGCAGGTCGATCAGGGCCTCGGGGCGCTTGGCCCGCAGGCCGAAGCGGTCCACACCGTCCTTCTCGAACAGGGTGGGACCGAAGCCTATGGTGAGGGTGAGCCGGGAGGCTGGCAGGCCGAGGGCCTCGCCGGTGTCGTCCGGCGGCGCCTCGGGCAGACCGCTGACGGCGCCGGTACCGACGTCACGGCCGCCGGTCATCGCGGCGGCGGCCTTGGTCCACTCCTTGAGCATCTTCACCAGCGAGTCGCGGGTGGCCGTGGCGGAGACGTCGAAGGCGGCGAAGTGCAGCCGGTCCTGGACCGGCGTGGAGATGCCCGACTGGTGCTCGCCGTAGAACGGGATGTCCCCGCCCGCGGCGGCCTGCGCCGGGGCGTCGTCGTCCTGGCGGGTCGCGGCGGCGACCGAGCCCACCCCGGCCGCGCCGAGGGCCACCCCGGCGCCGGCCCAGCCGATGACGGCACGGCGGCTGATCGGGCTGCGGGCGGCGTCGCGCTGCGCACTGGTGGTGGCGGTGGCGTCGGTACCGGCCGGCGTCCCGTTCTGCTGCTCGTTCTCGACGTCCATCGGCGGGCGGGCCCTTCTCTGTGCTGACTCACGGATGCCGTGGCGGCCGCTGGGGCCGCCACGGCGGTGTGACGAGGTGGTACTTGTGACGAGGTGGTACCGGCGGCTCTGGCGAGCCGGCTGACGGGTGCGCGTTACTTGACGACCACGGCGGCGGCCAGCTTCGACAGCGGCTCGCCCAGCGAGTTCACCGCGTCGGAGAAGGTCTTGCGCTCGGCCTCGGTGACCTTGTCGTAGGAGGTGTAGGTGCCGTCGGCCTGCTTGTACCTGGCGAGCAGCGCCTGGATCGATTCGAACTCGGCGTCCAGGGTCTTCGCCAGCTCGGCGTCCTTCTCCGCGGCGACCGGCTTCAGCAGTTCGTAGGCCTTCTCCGCGCCCTCGACGTTGGCGGCGAAGTCGGCCAGGTCGGTGTGGCTGTAGCGGTCCTCCTCGCCGGTGATCTTGTTGGTGGCGACCTCGTCCAGCAGCTCCTTGGCACCGTTGGCCATGCTGGTCGCGGTGATCTCGGCCTCGGGGATCTTCTTCTGCCAGTCCTTCAGGTCGTTGACCAGCTGGTCGGCGAGCGTCTTCTCCTCGTCGCCGATCTTCGCATCGGCCCAGAGCGACTTCTCCAGCTTGTGCCAGCCGGTCCACTGCTGGCCGGGCTCCAGCTTGTCCTCGCGGGTGTCGGTCTTCGGGTCGACGTCCCCGAAGCTCTCGGCGACCGGCTCGGTGCGCTCCCAGCCGGTGCGCGACGGCGCGTACAGCGACTTGGCCTTCTCCAGGTCGCCGGCCTTGATCGCGGCGGCGAAGGCCTCGACGGCCGGGATGGTGGCGTCGGCCTGCTCCTGGGCGTACGTGCGGTAGGCGGCGACGGCGGAGACCAGGCGCGGGTCGGCCGAGGCGGCGGCGGTGGCGCCGTCCCCGGTGACGGTGATCTTCTGGCGGATGCCGTCGCCGACCATGCCCGGCTTGCAGGCGACCTCGTACGAACCGGCCTTGATCTCGGCGTTGATCGTCGCCTTGGTGCCGGGGCCGATGTTCTCGCGCTCCGTGATGATCTTGTCGCCGTCGCCGTAGACGTAGACCTCGGTGGTCTTCGAGCCCTTGTTGGTGATGTCGATCACGACGTGGCCGGCCGGGAAGGTCGTCTTGGAGACCTCGCAGGCGGAGTCGGTGGCGTTCACCTTGACGGCGTCGGAGGATGCCTTGTCGTCCTTCTTCTGCGAGCAGCCGGCCAGAGCGGCGGTTGCCACAGCGAGGGTGAGCAGCGTGGCTGCGGTGGAACGACGGGCGGACATGAAGGCTCCAACGGGAAGGGCAGGCGGTACCGGGGCAGGGCTGAGCGTGGGTAATGGCACCGGAGCCACCGGTGCCCCCACCCACTTAGCTAAGGCATACCTTAGGGATATCTTTTTTGGCCGTCTACACCGGCCCCCACCTGCGACGCACCACGGTCCGCCGCAGGCCTCGCCTCCCCTTGCGCCGAGCGGGTCGTCAGCCTACCGACCACCACCGGCCCGGAACCCCCGGAGGACCAGAACCGGTCACCGGGCGACGAGCCTCACCGGAGCGGGGTGCGCCGGGTGGCCGCGCGGGCGGTCCAGCGGCCCTCGTGCCGGCTGATCCGGATCGGGTGGCCGAAGCAGGCGCTGATCAGCTCGGTGGTCATCACCTCGTCGACCGGACCGGCGGCGACGCACTCGCCGCCGCGCAGCAGCAGCGCGTGCGTGGTGCTCTCCGGCAGCTCCTCCAGGTGGTGCGTGACCAGCACGCTGGCCAGCTCGGGGTGCTGGTGGCGCAACAGGTCGAGGCTGTCGAGCAGTTGCTCGCGGGCGGTCAGGTCCAGCCCGGTGGCGGGCTCGTCGAGCAGCAGCAGGCGGGGGCTGGGCATCAGGGCGCGGGCGATCAGGGCCCGGCCGCGCTCGCCCTGGGAGAGGGTGGTCCAGGGGGACTCGGCGATCGCGGTCATACCGAGGGTCTCGATCAGCTGCTCGACCCGGTCCAGGGCCTCGGGTCCGGGCTTGCGGTGCAGGTCCGGCTCGATGCTGTTGGTGAGGCCGGTGAGCACCACCTCGCGCACGGTCAGCGGCGAGCGCAGCGGGTGGCGCGGGTTGACGTGCCCGAGGTGGGCACGCAGGTCGCGGATGTCCACCCGGCCGAGCCGGCGGCCGAGCACGTCCACCTCGCCCCGGGTCGGGTGCGAGACCGCGCCGAGCAGACCGAGCAGGGTGGACTTGCCGGCGCCGTTGGCCCCGAGCAGGGCCCAGTGCTCGCCCGGCTGGATGGCGAGGGTGATCCCGCGCAGCAGGTGGCGTCCGTCGCGGACGACGTCCACGTCCTTGGTACGCAGCAGTGGACCGTCGGGCAGGGGGGTGGACGTGCTCATGGGTGACGGGCCTCCGGTGGCTGGCTCCTGGCAGGGTGCGGGCGCGGCGCCGCACCGGGCGGGCAGGCGCCGACCGTCCACCTGCACGGTACAACCGTCGGCGCGGCGGCGGCCGGGGGCGTCCGAGGTGTGGACGGGGCGCCCGGGTGCAGAACCCGGGCGGCGCTTGCCGGTTGGCGACTGGATCGGGCCAGGACCCGCGCCGACTCCCCCCGGCGCGGGGTGCCCGACGGCGGACCGGGGGCGGCTCAGAGCCGGATGAGCCCGGCCTCCGTCGGGCGGAATCCGCAGGCGTCCAGGTAGAACGGGCGCAGGTGCTCCTCGAAGTCCACGTGGAGCCAGTCGCAGCCGGCCGCCCGGGCCCCCTCGGCGGCGGCGGCCACCAGCCGCGCGCCGACGCCCGAGCGCCGCGCCGCCGCCGCGACCGCGGTGTCCAGGACGAACGCGTGCCGGCCGCCGTCCCAGGCCACGTTGACGAAGCCCGCCAGCGCGCGGTCGCCGGCCCGCCGGGCGCAGACCCAGCCGAGGCTGTGCCGCTCCAGCCGGGCCCGCCACCCGGACGGGACGACGGGGTGGCCGAAGGCCTCGGCATGCAGCGCGCCGACCTCGTCGTCATCGAAGGCACCGCGCCACAGGTATGTGATCGTCACCGCGCGATCGTAGAACAGGGCCTCACCTTCGATCAGATTTGATCAGTACAGGACACGAATTGGTCAAGATCCGACCCTACCCCTAGCTCAATTTGACTGCCCACCGTCAATCTCAGTCGCAGCTCCTTCCCTGCAGCTACCCCGACTGGAGTCAGAGTGAGCCCCACCTCCTCTCGCCGCCGCTACCTCGCGGCCGCGGCCGTAGCGGCCACCGCCGCCCTCGTCGCCACCACCGTCCAGGCCGGCTCGGCCGCCGCCGCCCCCACCGACCGGGCCGCGGCGATCGACCGGGCCCGGGCCAACGTCGCCCACAACGCCGGGGTGTTCGGCTTCGGCGACGGCCAGGCCCTCGTGGTCAAGGACGTCGTCCTCGACGCCGACGGCACCCAGCACGTCCGCTTCGACCGCACCTTCCAGGGACTGCCCGTCGTCGGCGGCGACCTGGTGGTGCACCAGGACGCGCGCGGCCGGCTCAAGGACTCCTCCCACGCCGCCGCCCACGATGCCGCCGTGACGTCCACCGTCCCCAGCGTCCCCGCGCAGGCCACCGCCGGCCGCGCGCTCCAGGCCGCCCCCGGCGTCGTCAACGCGACCAGCACCCCTGAGCTGGTCGTCTGGGCCGCCGACGGCACGCCCCGGCTGGCCTGGCGCACCACCGTCAAGGGCGCCGGCGAGCACGGCGAGCCCACCGGGCGGGTCGTCGTCACCGACGCCACCACCGGCGAGCAGATCGAGGCCTACGACTCCGAGCACCGGGCCAGTGGCACCGGCCACTCCGAGTACACCGGCGACATCACCATCGACACCACCCAGAAGTCCGGCGGCTACACCCTGACCGACCCGGTGCGCGGACACATCACCAAGGACGCCAAGAACGTCTCGGCCAACCTGCTCACCGCGAGCTCCGGAACGGCGTTCACCAGCACCACCAACGTCTGGGGCGACGGCAGGAAGTTCTCCACCAACCGCGCCACCGCCGCCGTCGACGCCCACGCCAACACCGCCTGGACGTACGACTACTACAAGAACACCTTCGGCCGGAACAGCATCAAGAACGACGGCAAGGGCGCCACCGTCTTCGTGCACGTCGGCACCAACTGGGACAACGCCCAGTGGTCCGACGACTGCTTCTGCATGATGACCGGCGACGGCGACGGCACCACCGACCCCGAGCAGGTCGACCTCGACACCATGGGCCACGAGATGACCCACGGCGTCACCAGCGCCACCGCCAACCTCCGCTACAGCGGCGAGTCCGGCGGCCTCAACGAGGCCACCAGCGACATCCTCGGCACCATGGTCGAGTGGTACGCCAACAACCCGATCGACACCCCGGACTACCTCTTCAGCGACCAGTCCACCCCGCCGTGGCTGCGCCGCTTCGACAAGCCCTCGCTCGACGGCCGGTCCGCCGACTGCTGGACCAGCAAGGTCGGGCAGCTCGACGTCCACAACTCCTCCGGCGTCGGCAACCACTGGTTCTACCTCGCCAGCGAGGGCAGCGGCACCAGGACCATCAACGGCTACACCTACAACAGCCCCACCTGCAACGGCTCCACGGTGGCCGGCATCGGCAACCAGAAGGTCGCCAGGATCTGGTACCGCGCCCTGACCGTCTACATGACGTCCACCACCAACTACAAGGGCGCCCGCACCGCGACCCTCAGCGCGGCCAAGGACCTCTACGGCCTCAACAGCACCGAGTACAAGGCGGTCGCCGCCGCCTGGAGCGCCGTCTCGGTCGGCTGAGCCGTCCCGTGAGTCCTGTGAGCGGCCCGTCGCCCAGGCGGCGGGCCGCTCACGTCACGGCCGCTCACGTCACGGCCGCTCACGTCACGGCCGCTCACGTCACGGCCGCTGTCAGGACGTGAACCCGATGTGCACATGGTCGTGGTGGGTGTCGTCGGTGAAGAACTGGTTGCCGGTACCGCCCGACAGCGCGATCGGACCGCCCACGTTGTAGGAGCCGGCCGCCGCCGCGTCCCGCATGAAGGACTCGATCAGCTGACGCGGGGTCGCCGGATCGACCACCGCCCGGCCGTCGATCCGCCAGACGTCGAAGGCCCGCCCGCGCGGGTGGTCACTGGGCCGGGTGGTGCCGAACACGTCCAGCGGGTGGCCGGACCGCACCACGCTGACGTACAGCTGGTAGCCGCCCGCCAGCTGGAGCATCGCCCGCGGCACGCTGTCGTGCACGGTGCCGCTGCGCAGGTCGGCGGCGGCCTCGGGCGGCAGCTGGATCCTCGGCTGGGCCAGCACCTGGCCGACGGCGGGCGAGGGCGCGGCGGCGGGGGCCCCCGGATCGCCCGGGAGCAGGTCGGTGACGGTCCAGCGGGGCTGTGCGCGGCTCAGCCGGACGTCGACGGTGGTCCCGCCCTCCACGACGGAGCCGTCCGGCCCTCGGGTCCACTGCCGGCAGACCACCAGCACGCTCGCAGAACCGGCGAGGATGCCGCCGTACTGGGCGACGATCACCTCCAGCGCGGCCTCGTCGGCCGCCGGGGCGAGCGGGCCGGCCTGGTCCACCAGGCCAGGGGGCAGCCCCAGCGCCGCCACCCGTGCCTTCGCCGCGTCCGCCCCCTGGCCGCCGGCCGGCCAGGAGCCGATGGCGGTGACCAGTTCGACGGCCCGGCGCTTGACGTCCGGCTGCACGTCGGACGGGCCGGGCTGCCAGGGCTGCGGCCGGGGCAGTGCGGTGGGGGTACCGGTCGGGGCCGAGGGCGCGGCCGTCGCCTCCGGGGTGGCGCCGGCCGGACCGGTCTGCCCTGGCTGTCCTGGTTGCCCTGACTGCGCTGGTTGCCCGGCCGAACTCGCCGTTCCTGTCTCCCGCCTGACGCCACTACTCGAACAGCCGGCCGCGCCGAGCAGCACGGCGGAGGCGCCCGCCAGCAGCAGTCCCCGGCGGCCCGGCAGTCCGCCGCCCGCCCCGCGCACCCCGTCTCGGCTCGTCACGCGGCCAGTATGCGGGGGCCGTTGCCCCGGACGGCGCACCTTCCGGCGTGTCAGCCCAGTCGGCGGATCGGCGCGCCGGCCAGGAACGCCGCGATGGACTCGACCGCCTGACCGTAGTACGTCCGGTAGTTGTCCCGCGAGACATAGCCGAGGTGCGGGGTCGCCAGCAGGCGCGGGGCGGTGCGCAGCGGGTGGTCGGCGGGGAGCGGCTCGATGTCGAAGACGTCCACGGCCGCGCCCGCGATCCGGCCCTCGGTGAGGGCGGCGAGCAGGGCGTCCTGGTCGACGATGGCCGCGCGGGAGGTGTTGACCAGGTAGGCCTCGGGCTTCATCAGGGCGAGTTCGGCCGCGCCGACCAGGCCCCGGGTGCGCTCGCCCAGGGCGAGGTGCACGGAGACGAAGTCGCTGCCGCCGAGCAACTCCTCCTTGGACGCGGCCTTGAGCACCCCGACCTCGGCGGCCCGTTCGCCGGTGAGGTTCTGGCTCCAGGCGACCACCTCCATGCCGAAGGCGAGGCCGACCCGGGCGACCAGGCTGCCGATCTTCCCGAGGCCGAGCAGCCCCAGCTGCCGCCCGGCCAGGTCGGCGCCGACGGTGCTCTGCCAGGGGCCACCGGCGCGCAGCGCCGCGCTCTCCGGCACGATGCCCCGGGCGAGGCCGAGCAGCAGCGCCCAGGTCAGCTCCACCGGCGGGGTCGCGGAGCTGGCGGTGCCGCAGACCGTCACCCCGTGCTCGCGGGCGACCGCGTGGTCGATCACCGAGTTCCGCATGCCCGAGGCGACGAGCAGCCTGAGCCGGGGCAGCCTGGCGAACAGCGAGGCGGGGAACGCCACCCGCTCGCGCAGGGTGACGATGATGTCGAAGTCGGCGACGGCCTCGGCCAGTTCGTCCTCCGAGCCGAAGTGCTCACGGAAGGCGGTCACCGCCACCCGGTCGGCGACCGGTGACCAGTCGACGATGCTCGTGGCGACACCCTGGAAGTCGTCGAGAACGGCGCAGCGAAGTTTCATGCCCGCACTCTCGCAGACGGCCCCGGCCGCCGGCCCGGCCGGGGCGCACACGGAGACGGTGGCCCCGCTACTCCGGCTTGCCGAGGTGCCAGGCGACCACGTCGAGGACGCGCAGCGGTGACACGTCGGCCGGGGCGGCCGCCGCGAGCACCGCCCACTGCCCGGCCTGGCGGTCGAGGTCGTGGGCCATGGCCTCGGCCAGCCGACAGAAGAACTCGGCCCAGCCGCGCCCGGTTTCGGGCTTGATCGGGAACTCCTCGGCGGCGCCGCAGTAGCAGGCGTAGACCTGGGTGTCGTAGAGCGGGAGGAACAGCGGGCGCTTGCGGTGCAGGATCTTCATCAGGATCGTGCCCTGGACTCCGCGCACCCCTGCGGCCCGGTCCAGCACGCCGACCAGTGGTTCGATCAGCTCGCGGTGGGCGCCCCGGGCCACCGCCTCCTGGAGGGTGAGGTCCCGGGGGATGCGGGCCAGGGCCGCCTCCAGCTCCGGGCGGACGGCCCGCAGGTTGAAGACGGCCGCGATGCTCGGCGCCACATTGAGGAGCAGCGGGGCGAGCAGGTCGCCGTCGTTGAGTCCGTCCGGCCCGCTGCCGGTGTCCAGCCGGTCGTACACGGGGTAGGCGAAGGGCTTGCCGCCCTTGGCCGCGGCCGCGGCGGTGTTCGCCTGCTCGTCGAAGTAGGCGCGGACCCACTTGGCGGCCTCGGCCACGGATATCCGGTGGCCGCCCACGCTGATGCTCTGGTTCATGACGGCGAATCGTAGGGCGTGTCCGACAATTCCCGCCAGGCGCGCGGCGCGGGGAATCGTTCCAGTCGATTCCGGTGTCCGGCACGGGTGTTCCACTTCATGTCCGAACAGCTCAGGGCCCGTTCTCCCCCGGCCGGCCGGCGCCGCCGGCGGTGCCCGGCACCGCCCGCCGGACTCGGCCCCGTGACTCAGCCGCCGGACTCAGCCGTCGGAGACCGCGCTGCCGGCCAGCGGCTCGCGCCCGTCCTCGGGGACGGCGCCGACCGCCTCCGCCGAGAGATCCCGGTCCCGCAGCCGCAGCGCGAGGACGCAGCCGACGGCCAGGACGGCGAGCATCCCGGTCAGCGTCACCGTCAGCCCCCGGGCGTCGGCCAGCATCCCGAACAGCGGAGAGAGCAGCCCGCCCACCGACATCGCCAGCCCCAGCGTCACCCCGCTCGCCGTACCGGGCCGGTTCGGCAGATAGTCCTGGGCCAGCGTCACCTGCGGCGCGAACGGCAGGAACATCGCCAGCCCGAACAGCAGCGCGCACACCAGCGCCACCCCCGCACCGGGTGCCAGGATCAGCGCGCCCAGCGCGGGCAGCGCCGCCAGGTACCCGATCCGCACCGGCACCAGCCGCCCCCACCGGTCACCCAGCCAGCCGCCCAGGAGGGTGCCGACCGCGCCCGCCGCGGTGAAGGCGGTGAGCGCCAGCGCCGCGACCGCGCCCGAGCCGCCCAGGTCGCGGCTGATGTAGAGGGAGAGGAAGGACGTCGTCGTCACATACGGCACCGACCAGCCGACGGTGGTGGCGGCGAGCCGCCCGAACGCCCGCCAGTCGTCCCGGTGCACCGCCTGCCGTCCCCCGGCCCCGCCGGCCCGCACCAGCGGCCGGGCGGGCTCGTACCCGCGCAGCCGCATCCACGGGCCGCTGAGCGCCCAGAGCGCCGCCATCACCGCGGCGGGCGTCGCGAGCAGCCACGCGCCCGACAGCCCGGTGGCCCCCACGACCAGCGTGACCAGCGGCGGCGCCAGCGACCCGCCCACCGTGCCGCCCACCGAGAACCAGCTCATCGCCTGCTGCGAACTGCCGCCCGCCGCACGGGCCGCGCTGGTCGCCGGCGGGTGGTACGCCGCCACCCCGATGCCGGAGAGCGCCACCGCGAGCCAGGTCAGCGGATAGCTGCCGCTCACCCCCGCGAGCGCGATCCCGGCCGCCGCGACCAGGAAGCCCGCCGGGATCAGCCACCCCCGGTACCGCCGGTCGGCGACCACGCCGAACACCGGCTGCACCACGCTCGACAGCCCGGTGGCCGCCAGGGTGATACCGGTGGTGGCGGCGTAGCTGTAGTGACGCTCGGAGGCGAGGTACGGCAGGAGTGCCGGGACGAAACCCTGGTAGAGGTCGTTCACGGCATGGGTCGAGGTCAGGAACCCCAGTTGGCCCTTCTTCACGGGCGTGCCCTTCTCTGGCTCTTGGGTCTGGTGTCTTGGGTCCGGGTCCGGGTCCGGGAATTGCCCCCGGGCCTTGGCTCTCCGGCCGGGGAGCGTGGTCATGAGCCGTGGATCGCAGGTCGTGGTCACGGGGCATGAGTCACCGGTCATGGGTCACCGGTCATGGGTCACCGGTCATGGCCGGATCCGCCGACGCCGCACCGGGGCACACCTGTCCGCTTGTCTGACATGTGTGACCCCAGGCCCGCGCTCAACGGTTCCACCGGCACCCTAAGGGCTACCTAACTCCTCAGACAACCTGATGGATCGCACGCGCGCGACGGGCTCCCGTGCCGGGTGGCACGGGAGCCTGTCGCGCAGGGGGTCGGACGATCGGCGGATCAGCTCCGGCCGAGGGCCCGGGCGTCGGCCGCGATCAGCTGCGCCCGGTCGGCCGGAACGGTCCGGCCGGCCTGGTTCTCGGCCCAGTTCGCCAGCGGCTGGTACTGGCCCTGACCGAGCATCACGGTCAGCGTGGCCACCGTGTTGCGGTCCGCGCCCGAGGTGAGGATCAGCGAGGCCAGGCCGGTCGGCGTGGCGGCGACGGTGAACTCCGCGGTGGCCTGGGCGCTGCCGCCGGGGCCGGTGGCCTCGGCGCGCAGGGTGTGCTTGCCCAGGGCCAGGGTGGCGGTGTCCAGCGGGGCGCCCGCCGGGATCTCCTTGCCGTCCAGGGTCAGCCGGACCGTCTCCGCACCGGTCGCCTGCACGGCGGTGACCGGCTGCTGGGCACGGTCCAGAGTGGCACCGGCCACCGGCGAGGTGATCTCCACCTTCGGCGCGGCCGGCGGCGCCACGGCGCCGCCCTGCAGCCAGGCGGAGTTCCAACCGGACAGCTCGGCCGGGCGGTTGGTGATGACGCCGTCCACCCCGGCGGCCTCCAGCGCCTTCCAGCGGGCGGCCGCGTCGACCGTCCAGACGTTCACCGCGACCCCGGCGGCGTGCAGGTCCTTCACCACGCCGGCGCGCGCCGACAGACCGCCGTCCGACGGGTTGTAGGCGGCCAGCCCCAGCTCCCTGGAGATCGCCACCGGGTCGGCGTCCAGGTCACCGCGGAGCAGGCCGAGCGGCAGCTCCGGTGCCAGCTCGCGGGTGTAGCGCAGCGCGTCCACCTCGAAGCTCTGGACGAAGACACGGCCGGTCATGCCGTGGTCGCGCACCTCCTTGACGATCCGGGCCACCTCGTCGCGGCTGTGCTGGCCCTTGATCTCCAGCAGCAGGTTGCCGCCACGGGTGCGCAGGTCGTCGAGCTGGGCGGCCAGGGTCGGGACCCGGGTGCCCGTGTACGCCGGACCGAACCAGGAGCCCGCGTCCAGCGCGTCGATCTGCGCGGCCGTCAGATCGCAGATCCGGCCCTTGCCGTTGGTGGTGCGGTCGACGGTGTCGTCGTGCAGCACGTACGGCACGCCGTCCTTGCTGGGCTGGACGTCGTTCTCGATCCACTCCGCGCCGCCACGCCGGGCGATCTCGTCCGAGACCAGGGTGTTCTCCGGCGCGGCCGAGGAGGCGCCGCGGTGGGCGAACACCGTCAGCGGCGAGCCCGCCGGGCGTATCCAGGCGCCGGGCGCGAGCGCGGTGACCCTGATGTCGTCGAACGACACCTTCGCGCCGTTCACCACCAGCGCCTGGCCGCCGTCCGCGCTGCGGGCGACCTGGGTGGTGCGCAGCACCTCCTTGCCCTCGAAGATCCAGCGGGCGCTGGTGCCGTGCACCTCGACGGCGATCCGCACGTCGCGGCCGGTGCCCGCGGCGGACGGGGCGGAGCCGGTGTTGGTGACGTTCCAGGCGTTGCCGGTGGTCCGCTGCGCGAACTCCAGGCCGTTGGCGGCCGTGGTGCCGGTGCGCATGGTGGCGATCGACCAGGGGGTCGATCCGCTCGCCGGGACGTCCAGGCCGAGCGCCGTCCAGCGGGCGGTGTCCTGGACGCTCTCGAAGCGGGCGGTGGCCTCGAAGCGGAAGTCGTCCAGGTGGCGGCCGAAGGTGATCCGGCTCTGCTGGCCGGAGTTGGCGGAGCTGCCGACCAGTCGGCCGTTCTCCACCTTCCAGTCACCCTCGACGGCGTTCCAGCCGGCCGGGAGGCCGGAGCCGGAGAAGTCCTCGGAGACGACGACCTCGCCGGGGGCCTGCGCGGCCGCCGCGGTCGTCGCGGACACCGCGGCCGGCGCACTCAGCGCGACGGTGGTGAGGCCGAGGGCGGCGACCGCGGCCACGGCGGCGACCAGGGCGGAGGTCCGACGGGCCGTCCGGCCGGTGGCCCGGCGGACGGGCTGGTGCCCGAGGTGGACCGGGGGGAGCTCGGCGTGCGCGCCGACGGGGCTGGGGTGGTGACTCTGTGTCATGCCCGCACGCTAGGGATGGCGATCGAACCGGAAGCCACGGCTCCGAAAACCGTCCATGACCATTGGGGGTGCGATTCGCGTCGATGGCGAATTCCTTGCGGTATCTGGCCGGTTCGCTTCCATACGGCACCGGGCGCGAGCCTCGCGGACGAGGACGCGGCCGCCGGGCCGTCCGGTTGCCGGCCCGGGCCGCGGGAACTCAGCGCGACGCCGACGGATCGGCCCGCCGCACCCCACTCGCCCCGCTCGCCCCGCTCGCCCCGCTCGCCCGCTGGAACGCGAGCATGCTCCACCGCACACCGGCCCGGCCGTGCAGGTCCCCGCGCTCCGCACGGTGCAGCAGCTCCAGCCCGCGGGCCCGGGCCAGCGCCACCGTCTCGTCCGCCGGGACGTCGAACATCCGGCGTCCGGCCGGAACGGGCCCGTGCCGCAGGGAAAGCAGGACGCGCCCGGCCGGAGCGAGCAGCCCGGCGATCGCGTCCATCGCCAACGGCCGCTCCCGGTCGGCCAGATGCATCCAGACGGCGGTCAGCAGGATCAGGTCGAAGCGCTCGCGCCCGCCGCCGAGGACGGGCAGCGAGGGCAGCGCGTCGTCCACCCAGCGGATGCCGCGTCCGGCGTGGAGGCGGTGGCCGATACCGCGCAGTTCCGCCGTGGGTTCGGCGGCGACGACCCGGTGGCCGAGCCCGGCGAGCGCGGCCGCGTCCCGCCCGGTGCCGGCGCCGATGTCCAGAACGGCGCTCGGCGGCTCGGGGACGAGGTGCAGCACCTCGCGGTGGACCTCGGCGAACGTCACGCTCTCGTACTGCACGGCGAGCCGCTCGGCCTCCTCCCCGTAACCGGCGGTGCTCGCGAGCTGGTTCATGGTTCCTCCGGGGCGCGGTACGGGCGGTCGGGACGATTCTCCCCCAGGTGACCGCCGGTCCGGGTCGCCCGGAAGGAGGACCCGGTCGCAGGTGGGCAAGCGCCCGCCGAAGGGCCCGCGCCGCCGGCGCCCGGCCGGAGCGCTCAGGCCTCGCCGGGGTGCCAGGCGGGCCACTCCCAGGGACGGTCGGCCCAGTGGACCCGGACGGGGTCGTGCGCGTCGAGATCCGGGAAGAGCTGCCGGATCCGGGGCTCGAACTCCTCCGGCGCCAGGGGTTCCCAGCCGTGGCCCTCGAAGTACACCAGGCGGTAGCGGCTGTCGGTACGGAACTCGGCCACCTCGACCAGGGGCTTCGTCGTGCTGTTGGTTTCCATGTCCTCAGCATGTGGTCGGCTCCCGGGCTCCGCACCCGGGGTACGGCAGGCAGCGTACGGCCGACCGGGCGGGCCTCGGAGAACCCTCTTCCGGGTCATATCCCGACGGCGGAACGCTCGTTGAGCACTGCACACGGTTCGGTGGGGGGTTCGGCGGCAGGAGGACAAGACGATGAGCGGGCAACCGACGCACGCACAGCAATGGCAGTGGCCGCAACAGGCGTGGCAGCCCCCGCCGCTGGGGGCATCCGCGGTGCCGCCACCCACGCCGCGCCCGCCCGCACCGCCCCGGCGCTCGCGCCGGGTGTGGGGCGCGTCGGCCATCGGAACCCTCGCGGTGATGGCGACCGTGCTGGTGATGTGCGGACCGGGATCGGACGAGGAACTGTCCGGGGCGGTGCCGGTCCCGGAGGCCTCGCCCTCGCCGTCCGGGTCCGCGGCGCCCGCGCTGCTGCCGGTGTCGCCGCGGCTGGTGTCCGCCACACCGTCACCCTCGCCGGAGAACGCCCCGACCTCGCTCGGCGCCGGAACGGCCGACCTCGGGGCGGCACCGGCCGCCCCGGCGTCGAACGCCACGCCCTCCGGACCGGACCGCTCCGCGAGCGCCCGGCCGAAGCCGGGCCGGACGCCCCACCCGTCGCCGTCCCACGGCACCGGCGCCGCCGGTGCGTCCGCGCCCACCCCCGCGGCCTCGGCGGCCCCGGCGGCCCAGGCTGCCCCGGCGAACGGTGCGGGTGCCGGCAAGCCGGGCGGCGGCCAGGGCGCGGGTGCGGGCTCGGGGGCGGGCACGGTCTGCGACCAGGCGGAGCGCCTCGGCCGCTGGAAGCCCGGCTCGGAGCAGTCCCGGCTCTGCCACAGCGTCTACGGCTGAGCGCGGCGGCCACCGGCCGCGCGGGCCGCCTGGTGCCGAGGGGGCGAGTGCCGACGGGTTCGGGGGCGCCCACGACGCCCGTGGGGCCCGAACGGACGGCGGCCCGCCCCGGGGTTCGGGGACGGGCCGCCGTCGGCCGGGCCGCGCGGCGCGGCTCACCCGGCCGGCAGCAGCCCCCGGTCCAGCCGGGGCGCCAGCACCCGGGCCAGCGTGTCGGTGATGTGCCCGGTGTCGCGGTAGAGCACCACGCCCTCCAGCACCGCGGGGCAGTCCGGGCCGGTGCCCGGGCAGAGCAGCGGGCCGAGGTCCAGCACCCGGACCCGGTAGCGCGCGGCGAGTCCGCCGTCGATCAGCGGGTCACGCTCGAAGGCCGTCTCGCGCGGGAAGAAGCAGGCGTCGGAACGCCCGTCCGAGGCGGCGAGGCAGGTCGGGATGTCCTTGCCGGGCATCGGCGTGTCGCCCAGGTAGGCGAGTGGGGCGCCGGTGGCGGTGAGGCGGTCCAGGGTGCGGGTCCAGCCGGTGGCGCGCTCCTCCTGGCTGCCGTACCGGTTGAGGCCGGCCATCAGGATCAGCCGCGGCTTGGGCCCGGTGGCCAGCCGGGTGAAGGTGTTCTCGCGCCAGCGGTCGCACTCGTCGAAGGTGCGGCCGAGGACGTTGTTGCGCACGGTCAGGGTGGCCAGCGGGCAGCCGGGCTTGACCAGCACCTCCAGCGCCCAGTGCCGCTGCTCGGCCAGGGCGAGCGCGCCCGAGATCCACTGGCCCGCGTGCGAGTCGCCGATCAGGACGATCCGGTCCGGGCTGTCCTCGGTGCCGAACAGGCAGCGCGGGCTGCTGTCGGCGCCGAGCGCGATCTCACAGCCCCTGCCGGGCGGGAAGTCCTCCCGGGCCCGGGCCAGCGAGGGCGTCAGGCTGAGCACCCGGACGCCGGGGGCGAGCAGGTCGGGGCCCTCCACCGCACCGGCCGGGGCGACGGTGGACGCCTCGGCCGTGCCCAGGGCCCGGACGGTGCCGCCGCCCAGGGTCAGCCCGGCGATCAGCGGGATGACCAGTGCGCTGGCACCGACGGCGAGGCCCCGGCGCGGCGCCGGGCTGCTGCCGTAGCGCAGCGGCTGCTCCACCAGCCGCATGGTGAGCCAGGCCGGCAGGGCGCTGGCGGCGGTGAGCGCGACCAGGGTGGTCCACGGCAGGCTGCCGTACCTGGCCTGGGCGATGGTCAGCACCGGCCAGTGCCACAGGTACCAGGCGTAGGAGAGCCGGCCGGCGGCCCGCAGCGGGCGGACGGAGAGCAGCCGGCCGACGTCGGTGGCACCGAGTGCGCGGTGCGCCGGGCCGGCGAGCAAGACGGCGGCGGTGCCGAGCACCGGCAGCAGGGCGGCGCTGCCGGGGAAGGGCGTGTTGCGGTCGTAGTGGAAGACCGCGACGACGACCGCCGCCGCGCCGCCCCAGCCGAGCAACCGCAGTGCCCGGTCGGCCGGGCCCGCGGCGCGGCCGCCGTTCGACAGCCGGGCGGCGAGGGCGGAGCCGAGCAGGGCGGCGCAGGCGCCGGCCGCGAACTCCCAGAGGCGGCTGGCGGTGGAGAAGTAGCCCAGTGGCGCCGAGCCGGCCGTCCAGCGGATGCAGAGCAGCAGCGAGACGGCGCCGATGGCGACGGTCGCGAGGGTGATCGCGGTGGTGCGGCGGCGGCCCCGGAGGTAGCGGACCAGGCCGAGCAACAGGACGCCCCAGAGCAGGTAGAACTGGTTCTCCACGCCGAGCGACCAGAAGTGCTGGAGTGGGCTGGGGTCGCGTTCGGCGGCGAGGTAGTCGGTCTGCTGGCCGACGAACCGCCAGTTGGCGAACTGCCCGGCGGCGGCGATCAGGTCGCGGGCGAGGTCGGTGCCGCGCAGCGGGTCGAGCAGGGCGCCGCCGGCGAGCGCGGTGGCGACCAGGACGACGGCGGCGGCGGGCAGGATGCGGCGGGCTCGGCGCGCGGCGAAGTCCCAGAGGCCGATGGGCCGGCCGAGCAGCAGCCCGGTGATGAGAAAGCCGGAGATGACGAAGAAGATGTCGACGCCGACGTAGCCGCCGGTGAAGGCGGGGACGGAGGCGTGGAAGGCGAGGACGGACAGCACGGCGATGCCGCGCACGCCCTCGATGTCGGGGCGGAAGGCCGCCCGCTTGCGTGGTTCCTCGGCCGGTGGCGCCGCCAGGGCGGTCCGGTGGCCGGGGTCGGGTGCGCGGTCGATGCGCACGGTGTCCGGTAACACGTCACCCGACGGGGCGGCGCTCGACAGGACGGCGGTCGACAGCACGACGTCCGGCAGGACGGCGTCCGCCGACTGCGGTGGGTTCGACGGCTCGGCGCTCGACGGCTCGGCGCTCGACGGTGGTACGGCCGTTGACACGGCGGTGCTCCTTGCAGGGCTGGCAGCGGTGGTCGGGGCTGCCGGGCCGATGGGGCGGCCGGGCGGCGGGTCCGCGCCGGTGGGGCGACGCGCAAGGAAGGTGGAGCAGAGGGAGGGTGGAGCAGAGGGAAGGTGAAGCGGGAGGAACCGGGGGGCGAGGGGCCGGTCAGAACATCAGGGGGTCGGCCCAGCCGGACGCCAGCAGCCCGCAGAGCAGCAGCACGGCGGTGACGGCCACCGCCTCCGCCCGGCCGAAGCGCAGGTCGGAGCTGCGCCGGACGGGCGGGGCGACCTCGGCCACGGCGGCACCGTCGCCACCGCGCAGCAGGGGCCACAGGGACCGGATGAGCGGGATCATGGTGTAGGCGGTCAGCGAGAGCAGCGCGATCAGCGCCCAGTACGGCTGCCAGCCGCGCAGCGCGACGGCCCGGGCGAGACCTGCGATCCCGGCGAGGATGACGAAGCCGAGCCAGCCGACGCCGATCCGGGCGACCGCCCGGGCCAGTGAACTGCCGCCCGACACCGCGCCGGTGGGCACCCAGTCGGCGCTGCGGCGGCGCAGCGCGTGCGCGATGGCGACCACGTGGCAGAGCCCGCCGAGGAGCTGGACCCGGGTGACCTCGAATCGCCACCGGGTGCGGGACATCGCGGGCAGCAGCACCAGCGCGACCCAGATCGGCGGCAGGAACGGCAGGACCTGCCAGGGCTCGATCTCGGAGGGGGCGAAGAACAGCATGATCAGCGCCGGCAGCGGGATGGCGAAGACGTTCACCGCGCTGGTGAGGTAGCCGAGGATGCCGTTCCAGAAGCAGAGCCGGGCGGAGCGGGAGAGCGGGCCGCGGCGGAAGCCCGGGTCACGGACCAGCGCGAGCGAGCCGAGGCACCAGCGGTACTGCTGGCTGATGAAGGCGGGCAGTCCGGTCGGCGACATGCCCTTGGCGACCAGCGCGGGGACGTAGCGGGTGGTCCAGCCGGCACGGGCCAGCGAGAGGCCGGTGTAGAGGTCCTCGCTGTGGTCGATCTCCGCGAAGCCGCCGACCCGTTCCAGGGCGGCGCGCCGGTAGAGCGCGTTGGTGCCGCAGCAGACGGTGCCGTCCTGGGCGTCCCGGGAGGGCTGGATCCAGCGGTAGAAGATCTCCTGGGTGGCGCCGGCGGCCCGCTCCAGCCACGACATGTCGGGGTCGGTGTCGAAGCACTGCGGGCTCTGCACGATGCCGACCTCGGGGTTGTCGAGGTAGGGCACCAGGTGGTGCAGGAAGTCGGGGCGCGGGCAGAAGTCGGCGTCGAGGACGGCGATGATGTCGCCGTTGCCCTCGGCGAGGCCGTGGTTGAGGTTGCCGGCCTTCTTGAACCGGCCGCGGTCGGGACGGGCTCGGTACTGGAAGCCGTACGACTCGGCGAGTTCGCGCACCTCGGGGCGGTCCGCGTCGTCGAGCACCAGGACGGTCAGCCGGCCGGGCCAGCGGACGGCGGCGGTGTGGCGGTAGGCGTTGTCGAGGACGGCGAGCGGTTCGCCGGCGGTCGGCAGCAGCACGTCGACACCGGGGCACCGGGCGGGCCGCCAGGCGCCCAGCAGCAGGTCGTGCGAGTCACGGGTGAAGCGGCGCGAGCGCTGGCCGTCGGTGAGGGAGAGCAGCCAGGTGACGGCGTTGAGCACGGTCAGCAGCAGGAACGGCCAGAGCAGCGGGCGGCTGAGCGCGAACAGGCCGAGCGTGGCGGTGGCTCCGGCGTAGGAGAGGGTGGCGCAGAGCAGCACCCAGCGGCGCTGCGGGCCGAAGTACCAGTAGAGCTCCTCGTCGTCGGGCGGACTGGGCAGTCGCAGGGACGGGTCCGCGGGTATCCGGCGCGGACCGGTGTCGGATGCGGGCATGGCGGTGCCATGGAGTACGGGCATGCGGAGATAGCCCCCTGGGCTGGGACGGGACGTGGCCGTTCTGCCGTCAGCCTCTCATATTGGCCTAGACCAATCGTTAACAAGGTATGACATCTGCGTATTGCCGCAGGTCAGGACTTTGACGGTCCGTCATGATCACACAGGAGTGGATCAGTCCGCACAAGTGTCCGAGTGCTGGTCGAGGGTTCGGGCGAACTCGTCGGTGGGCGCGGGGGATCGCCGCCATTCCCCGCACGATCATCCGAACGTGCAGGTCGTGACGGTTCGTCAACGGTTCCGCCACCCCGTTGGCGGTGCTATCCGCGGCGCTCACCGCCCGTGCGGCGGTCGGCGGCGTCCAGCAGGGCGAGGGTGCGGGCGCCCGGGAGCAGTGCCTGTTCCAGGGACCGGGCGGGCGCCTCCTCCAGGCCCCCGATGGCCGAGGCGATCTCCTCCCTGGCGTCCTGGGCGATTTCGGCGGCCACCACGGCCGCGGGGGTGGAGGGGCCGAGTTTGCTGACCGCCGCGGCGGCGCGGGCCGGGGTGAGCAGGGCCGTGGCTTCGATCAGGAGCCAGGCGGGCACCCCGGTCACACCGTGCGGCGGTGGCAGGTAGGGCCGTGCGCCGTTGTAGCGCGCGTCCTCCGCGAACGCGGGTTGCTTCACCTTGGCGACCGGGCGGTTTTCGGCCTCCGGGGTGTCGGTCTCGTGCCACTCCCCGGCCGGCTTGAGGACGTAGCCTTCGGCGAGGTTGTCGTCCAGTTCGGGCAGTCCGAGGGCGGCGGGGACCTTGGTGCGGAATGTGCTCGGCAGCTGCTGCAGCGTGTTCAGCGGACCGTGCCCGAGTGCGGGCACGCAGGTGAGCCCCGCCGCGGCGGCGGCTCGGCGAAGGGAACGGTCGGAGATCCAGCGGCGGTCGCCGGAGGCGGTGGCGACATGGGCGTCGAAGAGCAGCCAGTGCAGGCCCGGCGCGTACCACACCCCGGTCTGCACCGGCTCGCTTCCGGGCTCCGCGGGAACGTCCGGGTGCGGGTAACGGCCGCCGGCCAGTTCGCCGTAGATGGTCACCACCGCGTCGTCGCCGTCCGCGTCCGTCGCGCCGCCGGGTTCGCCAGGTGCCCCGCCCCGGGCCGTGCGCAGTACCGCGGCGAAGCGGGCCGCGGCCACGGCCAGCGCGGGCCAGATCCTGCTGACGCCGAAGAAACCGTCGAGCAGTTCGTCGCCCAGCAGCTCGCGCCGTTTGGCCGGACGGACTCCGGAGCGATCGCAGACAACGGCGAAGTGCGCTCCGTGCACCTTCTCGGCGGCGACCCATTCCCGGACCGCGAAGCCGCCGAGCCGTCCGCCGGCGGGGATCTTGGGGTAGGGCAGCAGGGCGGGGGGCTGGGATGCGATATCGGACATCAGAGGATCATCCGCCGCACGCCCGGCGGCGGGCAACGGAATTTGGCCGCCCGCGTCGGGCCGGCGGGCGGCGGGAGGACGGCCCAGGACCCGGCCGCCCCGGGCCGGGGCGGCCGGGAGCGGGCCGGTCCGCGGCCCCTCAGCGCCCGGCCACGGACTTGGTCAGCGTCTCGAACCGCAGGTCGGGCCGGAGCGGGATGCCGAAGCGCTCGTCGCCGTACGGGAACGGGGTGTGGACACCGGTGCGGTGGAAGCCCCGGCGCTCGTACCAGGCGATCAGGTCGGACCGCTGCTCGATCACCGTCATCTCCAGCTCGGCGGCGCCCCACTCCCCCGCGACCCGCTCGGCCTCCGTGAGAACGGCCCGGCCGAGGCCGCCGCCCTGGCGGCCGGGGCGCACCGAGAACATGCCGAAGTAGGCGCGCTCGCCCCGGCGTTCCAGCTGGCAGCAGGCCAGCAGTTCACCATCCTGCTCGGCGATCAGGACGACGCCGTCCGGGTGGGTGATCGCGGCGGTGACGCCCTCGGCGTCGGTCCGCTGCCCCTCCAGCAGGTCGGCCTCGGTGGTCCAGCCGGCCCGGCTGGCGTCGCCCCGGTAGGCGGACTCGACGAGTTCGACCAGGGCGGGCACATCGGCCAGGGTCGCCGGGCGGAAGGCGGGCCCGCCGACCGGGGCGACGGCGGCGGGCGCGGCGGTGTCGCCCCGGTCGGCGGGCCGGACCGCCTCCGACAGGTCGGTGGCGGGCTGGGCGTCTCGGGTGGTCTCGGGCACGGCGGTCCCCTTCCTCGGTGGTGCGGCGGCCGCACGGATGTCGGCCCTCAGGAATCGTGCCACAGCAGCTCAGCGGCACCGCGGGCCGGATCCGAGAGGCCGGGGGCGGAGCACGGATCCGGCAGGGACCGGCCCGGCCCCGTGACGGCGGTTCAGGAGGCGGCCGGGAAGACAGGGCAGGCCACCGCCCTGGCCGATCGCACCCGACGCGGTGCCACGATCTGCCCGCGCCGCCGCTCAGGCCACCCGGGCGCCCAGCATCCGCAGCACCAACTCGCCGTACCGGCGGCCGAGTTCCTCCGGTGTCTCGCTGCTGCGGTCGGTGTACCAGCGGGAGACGTCGATGCCCAGCGAGGTGACGGCGCGGGCCGCCGTCCGCACCTCGGCGACCTGGAAGACCCCGGCCTCGACGCCCGCCCCGATGATCGCGCTGACCTCGCGCTCGATGTCCAGCCGGAGCGCCGCGACCACCGCGTAGGCGTCCTCGGGCAGCGCGTGCAGTTCGTAGTTGACCACCCGGCCGACCGTCCGCGCCCGGGCGTGCCAGGCCGTGAACTCCTCCACCAGCCGCCGCATCCGTGCCACCGGGCCCCCCTCGCCGGCCGCCGCCGCCCGGACCAGCGCCAGCGTGGCCGCGTGCCCGGCCCGGCTGATCTCGGCCAGCAGGGCGGCCTTCGACGGGTAGTGGATGTACAGCGCGGCCGGGCTCATCCCGGCGGCGGTGGCGATGTCCCGGGTGGTGGTGGCGTGGAAGCCGCGCTCGGCGAACGATTCGACGGCCGCCTGGATCAGCCGGTAGGCCGCCTCGGGGCGGGCGTCGGGGCCGCCGGGCAGGGCGGGCCAGAGGTCGGCGATGGGCGTGCTCGTCATGGCGTCATCCTCGCAGAAGACTCGTACAGACGTTCCGGCCGGACGCCCCGGCGGACTGTTGACAGCGTCCCGCACCGACCGCATGCTGAGCAAGCGCTTAGTCACGCCGGGCCACCGGGCCCGGCCCGCGCCCCACCCCTCGCCGAACCGCCGACTCCGTCGAACGCGTGCGAAAGGACCCTCCGTGGTGCACTCCTTCAAGGGCCAGGTGGCCGTCGTCACCGGATCCAGCCGGGGCATCGGCCTCGGGATCGCGCGCGAGCTCGTCGCCCGGGGGGCGAAGGTCTGCCTGACCGCCCGCACCCCCGAACCGCTCGCCGAGGCCGTCCGCGACCTGGGCGGGCCCGACGTCGCGATCGGCATCGCCGGCAAGGCCGACGACCCGGCCCACCAGGAGGAGGCCGTCGCCCGCACGATGGAGGCCTTCGGACGGCTCGACCACCTGGTCAACAACACCGGGATCAACCCCGTCCACGGCCCGGTGCTGGCCACCGACGACGCCGTCGCCGCCAAGATCCTGGCCGTCAACGTGCTGGCCCCGCTCGCCTGGACCCGCCGCGCCCACGCCGCCTGGATGGGCGAGCACGGCGGCTCGGTGGTCAACGTGGCGTCCGTCGCGGGCATCCGCGCCTCGCTCGGCATCGGCCTGTACGGGGTGAGCAAGGCCGCGCTGATCCGGCTGACCGCCGAACTCGCCGCCGAACTCGGCGGCCAGGGGATCCGGATCAACGCCGTCGCGCCCGCCGTGGTCAAGACGCGGTTCGCCGAGGCGCTCTACGAGGGCCGGGAGGAACAGGTCGCCGCCGCGTACCCGCTCGGGCGGCTCGGAGTGCCGGAGGACGTCGCGGGCGCGGTCGCCTTCCTGCTCTCCTCGGACGCCGCCTGGATCACCGGCCAGACCCTGGTGGTGGACGGCGGCGTCACCCTCGGCGGCGGCCTGTGAGCACCGACCGGAGCTCCGGGGCGGACGGCCCGGCCGGCGGCTTCACCGGCCAGGGCACGGCGGTCACCGGCGCCGGCGCGGTCGGCGAGGCGCTGCCGGCACCGACGGCGCTGGGCCCGGCCGAGTCCGGCGGAGCGGTGGCCCTTGCCGGCGGGGATCACCCGGCCGTGATCGGTCCGAGGTAGGTGCCGCCGGAGACGTCGATGGTCTGGCCGGTCACCCAGCGCCCCTGCGGACCGGCCAGGAAGCCCACCACGTCCGCGATGTCCTCCGGCTCGCCGATCCGTCCGAGCGCGGTGATCGACTCGAGTCCGGCCATCGCCTCGGGAGCCGAGGTGTAGCCGGCGATCATGTCGGTCCGCACCACCCCGGGGGCGACCGTGTTCACGGTGATCCCGCGCCGGCCCAGTTCGTTGGCGAGCGACGGGCCGAGGGCCGCCAGCGCCGCCTTGGTGACGGTGTAGCCGATCTGGCCGGCGGCCGCGATCCGGGTGGCCGCCGAGCCGATGCTGACGATCCGCCCGCCGTCCCGCAACAGCGGCAGCGCCCGCTGGACCACGAAGACCGGCGCGCTCACGTTGACCGCCAGCAGCCGCTCGAACTCCTCCTCGGTGAGCTGCCCGATCGAACTGACCGAGTGGATGCCCGCGTTGTTGACCAGGATGTCCAGGCCGTCCGCGCCGTGCTCCGCCAGCCCGGCGGTGAGCCCCTCGAACAACCGGTCCACCGCGCCGCTCTCGCCGAACCGGGCCCGCACCGCGAACGCCCGCCCGCCGGCCCCGGCGATCAGCGCCACCGCCTCCGCGGCGGCCGCGTCGTTGCCGCCGTAGTGGACCGCGACCAGCGCCCCCTCGGCGGCGAGCCGCAGGGCGACCGCGCGCCCGATCCCGCGCGAACCACCCGTCACCAGTGCGGTCCTGCCGTCCAGTTCACCCATGATCGCCCCTCCCCTCGCGCTGTCCCGGTCGGATCCGGGAACGGTTCAGCCCAGGACGAGTACTGCCGAAGCCGGGCGGCTTCGGCAGTACGGCTCCGGGCACACGGCCCCCTTCCAGCTCCTCCCTACCGGCCCCCCTCCGCGGCCCCCTCCCGGTGGCGCCGCAGCTCGCGCCGGGCGAGCGAGCGCTTGTGCACCTCGTCCGGCCCGTCGGCCAGGCGCAGCGTGCGGTTCCCGGCCCAGAGCTGGGCGAGCGGGGTGTCCTGGCTGACCCCGGCGGCGCCGTGCGCCTGGACGGCCTTGTCGAGGATCCACTCGACGGTGCGCGGGGTGGCGATCTTGATGGCCTGGATCTCGGTGTGCGCGCCGCGGTTGCCGACGGTGTCCATCAGCCAGGCGGTCTTGAGCACCAGCAGCCGCAGTTGCTCGATCCGCACCCGGGACTCGGCGATCCAGTCCTGGACGACGCCCTGGTCGGCGAGCGGACGGCCGAAGGCGACCCGCTCCAGGGTGCGCCGGCACATCAGCTCGACGGCGCGCTCGGCGATGCCGATGGCCCGCATGCAGTGGTGGATCCGGCCGGGCCCGAGCCGGGCCTGGGCGATGGCGAAGCCGGAGCCCTCCTCGCCGATCAGGTTGGCGGCGGGGACCCTGACGCCGTCGAAGTGGATCTCGGCGTGGCCGCCGTGGTCGGCGTCGTCGTAGCCGAAGACCTTCATGCCGCGCCGCACCGTGACGCCGGGGGTGTCGCGCGGGACGAGGATCATGCTCTGCCGCCGGTGCGGCTCGGCGGCGGGGTCGGTCAGGCCCATGACGATGAGGATCCGGCACTCCGGGTTCATCGCCCCGGTGATGTACCACTTGCGCCCGTCGACGACGTACGTGTCCCCGTCGCGCCGGATCCGGGTGGCGATGTTGGCGGCATCGGAGGAGGCGACGTCGGGCTCGGTCATCGCGAAGGCGGAGCGGATCTCGGCGGCGAGGAGGGGGCGCAGCCAGCGCTCGCGCTGCTCGGCGGTGCCGAACTGGGCGAGGAGTTCCATGTTGCCGGTGTCGGGCGCGGCGCAGTTGAGGGCGGGCGGCGCGAGCTGGGGGCTGCGTCCGGTGATCTCGGCGAGCGGCGCGTACTGGAGGTTGGTGAGGCCGGCGCCCTCGCTGCCGGGCAGGCTGTGCTGCTGTGACAGAAAAAGGTTCCAGAGGCCCTGTTCGCGCGCCTCGGTCCGGAGGTCGGCGACGATCGGCGGAACGGCCCAGGGGGCGCGGGCCGGATCGGCGAGCTGGGCCTCCAGGACGGGTTCGGCGGGATGAACGTGCTGGTCCATGAAGGCCAGCAGCCGCTCGCGCAGTTCGAGCGTCCGGGCGTCGTGGGCGAAGTCCATCGGTCAGCGCTCCTTGAGGGCGTCGAGGGTGGTGAGGCCGTGTTCGGCGAGGACGGGCGCCATCTCGCCCGCCCGTTCGAAGCCGGTGCCCAGGGTGCGGCCCTGCCGGTAGCGGTAGTGGATGCCCTCGGCGACCACGGCGAGCTTGAAGGACGCGAAGGCGACGTACCAGTGGAGGTCGGCGGCGTCGCGGCCGGTGTTCTCCGCGTACCGGGCGACCAGTTCCCCGGCGGCCGGGAAGCCTGGGGCGGTGGCGGCGGAGGGGATGATGCCGCCGCCGACGCCGGCGAGCTCGGTGTACATCACCAGCAGGCCGACGTCGGTGAGCGGGTCGCCCAGAGTGGACATCTCCCAGTCCAGGACGGCGGTGATGGTGTCGCCGGACCGGTCCGAGGAGTCCACCAGCACGTTGTCGAGCCGGTAGTCGCCGTGGACCAGGGCGGGCGCCGGGGAGGCGGGCAGCCGTTCGGCGAGCAGGCCGTGCAGGCGGTCGACGCCGGGCAGTTCACGGCTGCGGGAGGCCTCCAGCTGGGTGGACCAGCGGCGCAGCTGGCGCTCCAGGTAGCCCTCGGGGCGGCCGAAGTCGGCGATTCCGACGGCGACCGGGTCGATCCGGTGCAGGGTGGCGAGGGTGTCGACCAGGCGGTGGCCGAGGGCGTGGACGCGCTGCTCCCCGAGAGCGCCGAGGGCGGCCGCGTCGCGGTGCGCCGTCCCGGGGACGTGCTCCATCAGGTACCAGGGCGCGCCGAGCACGTCCGTCCCCCGGTCCAGCAGCAGGGTGGCGGGGACGGGGACGCCGGTGTCGCGCAGGGCGGTCATCACCCGGTGCTCGCGGCCCATGTCGTGCGCGGTGGCGAGGACGTGCCCGAGCGGCGGGCGGCGCAGCACCCAGCGGGAGGTGCCGTCGGTGAGGCGGTAGGTGAGGTTGGAGCGGCCGCCCTCGATCAACTCGGCCCGCAGCGGCCCCTGGACGGTGCCGGGCAGCGCGCGGTCGAGATGGGCGCGGAGCCGGGCGAGGTCCAGGCCGGGCGGGTCGGCGGGGGTGTCGGGCATGGGCTCGCTCCTGGGTCCGGGGTGGCTGACTAAGCGCTTGCTTAGCATTCAACCGGGTGCCGCGCCCTGTCAATGCCCCGGCGCTCCGGCGCCGCCCGCCGGGCCCGCGCCGCCGCCACCCCGTCCGGCCGCCACAATGGCGTCATGAGGCTGATCCACACCCTGGCCGGCGTGCTGATCCTGCTGCTCACCATCGCCAGCATCCTGCGCACCCTGGTCGTCCCGCGCGGTCTGTACTCCGCGCTGGCGTACCGGCTCTGGTGGGGGCTGCGGACGCTGCTGCGGCTGTCCGCAGCGCCGTTCGGCACCTACCACGCGCAGGACCGGGCGCAGACCTGGCTGGCGCCGCTGATCCTGCTGGGCATGCTCGCGGTGTGGCTGAGCTCGATGCTGCTGGCGTACACCCTGCTGCTGCACGGCATCTCGGAGCTGAACTGGGCGGTGTCGTTCCGGGAGGCCGGTTCCAGCCTCTTCACGCTGGGCTTCGCGAGCGGGGAGCGGCTGCACCTGTCCGCGCTGGACTTCCTGGCCGCCGCCAGCGGGCCGCTGGTGATCGCCCTGCAGATCGCCTATCTGCCGACCCTCTACGCCGCGTACAACCGGCGCGAGGTGGAGGTGACCCTGCTGCAGTCCCGGGCCGGGGAACCCGCCTGGGGGCCGGAACTGCTGGCACGGCAGTGGCTGGTGGACACCGAGACGGCGCTCCCCCAGCTGTACCGCGACTGGGAGCGGCTGGCCGCCGACATCGGCGAGAGCCACTCCAACTACCCGGTGCTGCTCTCCTTCCGCTCCCCGCGGCCGCACCGCAGCTGGGTGGTGGGCCTGGTCACGGTGATGGACGCGGCCGCGATCCACCTGGCGGTCTCCCCGGACTCCGCGCCGCCGGAGGCCAGGCTGGTGCTGCGGGCCGGGTTCACGGCGATGCGCGACATCGCCCGCTCACTGCGGGTCGGCTTCGACCCGGACCCGACGCCGGACACCCCGGTACTCCTGACCTTCGCCGAGTTCGACGCGGCCGTCTCGATGATCACCGCCGCCGGCTTCCCCCGCGAGCGCCCGGCCGCCGAGGCCTGGCCGCACTTCCACGGCTGGCGGGTCAACTACGAGGCGCTGGCCTACGAACTGGCCCGCCGCAGCGACGCCGTGCCCGCCCTGTGGACCGGCCCCCGCGACTTCCGCACCGCCGCCATCCCCCCGGCCCGCCCCACCGACCGCCGCCCGCCTCCGGACGGCGGGGCGTGACGGCCGGCGGGCGGGCCCGCGCTCAGCCGGTCGACCGGTCGTCCGGTACCCAGTTGCCGTGCAGACCGAGCGGGACGCGGACAGGCAGGTGGACGCGGGCGAGCGGTTCGCCGGTGAAGTCCTGGGCGGCGAGGATGACCAGGTCGGCTGCGCCGCGCTCGGGGTTGTGGGCGTAGGCCATGACGTACCCGTCGTCCTCGGCGGCGGACGACTCGGCAGGGACGAACACGCCCTCCCCGACGGCTCCGAACCGCCCGAACTCGTGTGCCTCGGTGGCGCCTCGGAGCAGGTCGTGCTTGAGCAGCGCGCTGCTGAAGCCCTCGTCCGGCCGGCTGTCCCGGGGGCGGCGGGCACCGCGGGCGTCGCACCGAGGTCGCAGGGGCCGACCGTGTCGAGCTCGTAGGTGAGTTCGTACGGCTTCAGCCCGCCCTCGATGAGGGCGAAGGTACGGCCGGCCAGCCCGGCCACCTGGACGTTCGGGGCGAAGTCCGTCCGCTCGTCGACGGGGGCGCCGCGGCGCGGTTCGCCGAGCCGGTCGGCGACCGAGGCGGAGCGGACCCAGCGGTTGCGGTACCACTCGGCGCGGCCGTCGCGGATGCGCACGCCGTGCACCATGCCCTCGCCGAGGGTCCAGATGTGCGCGGCGGCGTCCTCGACACCCAGCGGGTTGGGGCCGGTGCGCAGATAGCGGCCGCTGAGATGGGCCGGTATCCGGCCGGTGACGGGCAGGTCGTAGGCGGTGACCTCCTCGGTGACGGGTGCGAAGCTGCCCGACAGATAGCGGTTGGACGTCAGTGACGTGGTCATGCGTTCCGTCCTTGGTCGGTCGTGCTCTGGTCGGTCGTGCCCTGGCCGGTCGTGCCCTGGCCGGTCATGGGAGCCGGCTGGGCGAGGAAGGCGTGGCCCACCGCCGTCATCAGCGCCTCGTAGTACCGGGCCGCGGTGTCCGGCGGGAAGTGGCCGGCGAGTTCCAGGCTCACCGCCCCGTGCGCGGCGGCCCAGAGGAGCTTCGAGATCTCCTGGGCGTCGCCGGGGCGGAAGACGCCGGCCTCGACGCAGGCGGCCACGGCCGCCACGGAGGTGTCGAAGGCGGTCGCGGCCACCGCCAGGGCCTCGGCGCTCGGCCGGTAGCCGGGAACGGCCTGTTCGAACATGACCCGGTAGTAGGCGGGTTCGGCCAGCGCGTGCCGCCGGTAGGCGGTGCCGAGGTGGTCGAGGTGGGCCAGCGGGTCGGCGGTGCGCGGGACGCGCTCCTGGGCCCGGCGGAGCCGGGCGAACCCCTCCCGGTACAGGGCGTCGGCCAGCCCGTCCTTGCCACCGAACATGGTGTAGAGGACTTTGGTCGACGCACCGATCTCGGTGGCGATCCGCCGCATGGTCAGCGCGGCGGACCCCTCCTCGACCAGCAGGGCGATGGCGCGGTCGAGGATCGCGGCGCGCGCGGCCTCCTGGCCGCGCCGCAGGGCGTCCTGGTAGAGCGTGCTCATGGGTAACACCGCATCTGATGGGTAACGTTGTTACCAGGCCCGCCGCCGAACCAACTCCGTCCAGCCGAAAGGGCCCTGACACGGCAGCGGGGGGCGGGCCGCGCCCGCCCGGGCGGGCGGGGGGGGGGGGCCCCCCCCCCCGGGCCCCCCGCCCCCGCCCCCCCCCCGCCCGCGGGGGGCGGGGGGGGGGGGCCGGCCCCCCCC
>NZ_JBIVMI010000017.1:0-148834 GCF_044753005.1 Kitasatospora sp. NPDC088548 | reverse complement strand
TGCTTTTTTTTTTAACCGGGCCGCCCCCGCAAAACTCGCCCCGCACCCCCTGCCCCCCCGAGCGCCCCCGCGGCCCCCCCCCCCCCCCCCGGGGGGCGGGGGGCCCCCCCCCCCGCTGCCGTACGACCGCCGAGGCTCGAACACCCGGCGGCCCGGGGATCAGACCTCGGTCGGACCCCCCGTGGCGAGGGAGCGCTCGGCGGCGGCCAGGATCTCCACCACCCGCAGGCCGAAGGCGGCGTCACAGGCGTGCCGCTCACCGGTGCGGGCGCTGTCCCGCAGGGCGTCGAGGGCCCGGTGGAGGGCGCGGATCGGGCCTTCGCCGCGTTCCGGCAGCTGGACGACGCCGCTGGTACCGCGCAGTTCCATGCCGGTGCCGCCGGCGGCGAGCGGAGCGGTCAGGCTGAGGGCGAGGGTGCTGGACGCGCCGCCGGTGTGCCGAAGGACGAGGTGGAGGGTGTCCAGTGGGCCGGACACGGCCGTCACCTGGGTGGCGTCGCCCATCACCGGCAGCAGGACGGAGAGCGCGTGCGGGCCGACGTCCCAGAGGGCGCCCTTCTCCTGCCGCCACGGCGAGGCCGCGTACGGGCTGCTGCTGCCGGGGGCGAAGACCGAGCCGAGCCAGTCGGAGCGGGCGGTGAACCAGCCACCGACGGCGGCCTGCTTCTCGATCCACGGCATCTGGTCGCCGCCGAAGCGGACGGTGAAGAAGACCACCGAAGCCACCTCGTTGGCCTCCACCGCCCGGACCACCCGCCGGGCGTCGGGCACGGTCAGCGCGACCGGCTTGTCCAGCAGCAGGTGGCAGCCTGCCTCTGCGGCGCGCACCGCGAGGTCGGCCTGGACGGCCGGGGGCAGCGCGATGGAGACGGCGTCGACCTCGGCGAGCAGCCGGTCGAGGTCGGGGTACCCGGGAACGCCGTGCGCCTCGCCGAGCGCGGCGGCCGCCTCGGGGCGGCGGCCCCAGACTCCCGCGAACTCCCACCCGGGGTGCTCCGCCAGTACGGGTGCGTGCACCCGTTCCGCCCAGGGGCCGGTGCCCAGCAGTCCGATCCGCACGTTTCCTCGCTCCTTGCTCTGGTCCTCACCCCCCGGGATTCCCACCCCACCCGGGATCCCGTCCCCGGGCCCCGGCCCCGGTGGTTCAGCGCTGCACGCGAACCAGCGTGAAGCCGTCGTAGCCCTTGCCGCCGACCGTCTGCACGGACGTTCCGGAGACCCGCGGTTCGGCCGCGATCAGGTCGTGCAGCCGCCGGGTGCCGACGACCGACGGGTCGGTGCTCGCCGCGTCGGCGACGGCACCGCCGCGCACCACGTTGTCGACGATGATCAGCGAGCCCGGCCGGGTCAGCTTCAGCGCCCACGCGAAGTACTCCGGGTTGCCCCGCTTGTCCGCGTCGATGAAGACCAGGTCGAACGGCTCGGCGCCGTCCGCCACCAGCGCGGCGAGCGAGTCGGCGGCGGGGCCCAGCCGAACCTCGGCGACCTTGTCCAGACCGGCCCGGGCGAGGTTCCCCCGGGCGACCCCTGCGTGCTTCGGGTCGATCTCCAGGGTGATCAGCGTGCCGTCGGCGGGCAGCGCGCGGCCCAGCCAGATCGCGCTGTAGCCGCCGAGCGTGCCGACCTCCAGGATCCGCCGGGCGCCCTGGGTGAGGGCCAGCAGGTGCAGCAGCTTGCCCTGGTTGGGCGCGACCGCGATGTGCGGCAGGCCGGCCTCGTCGGCGGCGGCCACCGCCGCGTCCAGCACCGGGTCGTCGCCGACCAGACGCTCCGCGAAGTACGCGTCCACCGCGTTCCACGTCTGCTGGGTCATACCGTCCTCCACCTGCCGGGTTGTCGGTCACCGCCGGGACAGTCCCCGATGCTATCCCGGCGTGCCGACAACCCCTCGGCGGCGGCTCGTCAGTCCGCCGCGCGCACGGCGGGCGCGGACTCGGACTCCGCGGCGGCGGACTCGGCCGCGGCGGCGTCCTCGGCCTCGTGCGCGGCGCGGGCCTTGGCGGCCCGGCGCTTCATCAGCCACGCCGAGAAGGCGCCGCCGACCGCGGCCAGCAGCAGACCGACCCACGAGAACCGCGACAGCCACTGCTCGGCGACCTTGCCGACCTGGTACACCAGCAGCGTGGTGCCGCCGGCCCAGACCACGCCGCCCAGCACGTTGGCGATCAGGAACTTCCAGTACGGCATCTTCAGCGCGCCCGCGAGCGGCCCGGCGAAGATGCGCAGCAGGGCGATGAAGCGGCCGAAGAAGACCGCCCACATGCCCCACTTCTGGAACGAGCGCTCGGCGCTGGCCAGATGGTCTGGGCCGAAGTGCCTGGGGAACTTCCGCCCGAGCTTCTCGAACAGCGGCTTGCCCCCCTTGCGGCCGATCGAGTAGCCGATCGAGTCGCCGATGATCGCCCCCAGGATCGCGCAGACGGCCACCCAGACCGGGCTGACCACGCCCCGTGCGGACAGCAGCGCCGCCGACACCAGCGCGATCTCGCCGGGCAGCGGGATGCCCAGGGACTCCAGCCCGATGATCAGCGCGACCAGGGCGTACACCGCGCCCGGTGGGACGCTCTCGATCCAGGCGTCGATGTGCAAGGCCAGTACCTCCGTGGCAGGACGAGACTTCGCGGCAGAACGAACCGACGCCCGGCCGGTGGTCTCGACAATGATCCGATGGCGGCACCAGGCCGCTCCCCGAAAGGGCAGCCTAACGTGCCGGGCGGCCTGTCCCCCCGGCCGACAACCCCCGATTACGACGTACGGCGACCCGCCATGGTTCCAGCCGCCCGGTTCGGGTCTGCGCAGCTCAGACCGGTTCGGGTCCGGCGAAGCGCAGGAGGCGGGAATCGCGCCGGGACCCGGTGCGCCGCCGCGACATCGCCCCCCGGTGGCCGACCGGGCGCCCGGAGAGCCGATCCGGCTCCCACCCCCGTGGTATGCGGGGGGCCGGTGGGTCAGGGCCGCCAGGCCGGGGCGGTGGCGATCACCTTGAGCTGCTCAAGGCTGAGCGCCGGTGTCCCGGGGCGGGCGGTGTACCCGTTCTCGCCGTTCCACTCGTTGATCTCGACCTTTCGGCCGTCCGGGTAGTAGACCGCGGCCGACCAGTGCAGGACCGTGTCGACCGCCGTCTTGCCGTTCCCGAAGCTGTTGGTGACGACGGTGCTGCCGTCGGCCCGCCGCTCCCGCACCGCCAGCGGCCCGGCCGAGCCCGTCGACTCGGCGTACTCCTTGTCCTCGATGCCCCGCCGGCCCGGCTCGGTGACGCTCACCGCGAGCATGCTGGTGCGACCCTCGTACGTCACCGTGAGGTGCGGTCCGCTCCCGCCCTCGTGTCCGGACGGCACGGCGCCCGGCGGCAGCAGCGGGACGAGCGTCGCGAGCAGTTCCTCCGCCTTCGGGCCGGGCTCGGGAGCCGGCGGCCTGGGCGGGTTGTCCCGCGCCGGCAGCGCGTCGAAGAGCCGTTCCCAGGCGGGTGCGGTGACCAGGGCGCGCAGTTGGTCGGCGTCGAGCGGCGGGTCCTCCCGGGCGGGTGTGACCGACTCCTCGCTGTGCTCGATGATCTGCACCCGGCGGCCGTCCGCCGCCGCCCAGGTCGCGCGCCACTCCCGGCGGCCCTCGTTGTTCGGGTCCCGCAGCTTGTCGATCACCAGCGCGGAACCGTCCGGGGCGATCGTGCGCTCGCAGGAGTCCTGCGGCCCGTTGAACGGATCCATGCAGACGGCGGCCGCGCCCGGGGTCAGCTCGGTGCGGTCGACGGTGTAGGACATGGCGCTCTCCCCCTTGCCGTCGTCGTAGAAGAGGCCGCCGTCGGTCCGGTACCTGTCCCCGGTCGGACCGGGCACGCCGGGCGTCTCGGCGTATGTGACCCGGACCTTCCCCTGCGGAAGCAGCGAGGTGATCAGCTCCACCACCTCCTCGGAGGTCATCGGCCGCACCGGCTCGACGGCCGGCCGGGCCGCGTCCGCCCCGATGCCGCCGCCGAATGCCGCGAGGCTTCCGGCGGCCAGGACCACGACCGCCAGCCCACTGGCCAGCACCGCCCGCCGCTGGTTGCGCCGGCGCCGGCCGCGCCGCTCGGCATCGGCGGCGAGCGTGTGCAGCGCCGATTCCGGCGCCAAGGCCGCCGCGCCGCGCAGGGCCAGGGCGAAGTCGTCTTCAAAGGACATGGCCGTGCACCGCCTTCTCGCTGGTGGAGTCCGTTGCCGCACGACCGGCCCCGGCCGGAGCCGGGCCGCGGCCGGGGCCATCGCTGTTGCCGCCGTCGTTGTCGTCATCGCCGAGACTGTCGCCGAGGGCCGCGCGCATCCGGGCCAGCGCCCGGCTGCTGCGCGAGCGCACCGCCGCACTGCTCAGCTGCAGCACGGCGGCCGTCTCCTCCACACTGCGGTCCTCCCAGAACCGCAGGACCAGCACCGCGCGGTCCTGCGCCGGTATCCCGCCCAGCGCCCGCAGCAGCGTCAGCCGCAGCGCCGGGTCCGGCCCGTCCACGGCGATCTCCGGGAAGGTGCTGGTCACCCGCTCCGAACTGCTGCGCCGCCTGCGGTACGACAGGAAGGTGTTGACCAGCACGGTCTGGGCGTAACCGCTCGGGTTGTCGAGCCGAACGACCTTGCGCCACCTCACGAAGATCCGCCCAAGCGCCTCCTGGACGAGGTCCTCGGCCAGGTGGGCGTCACCGCCGGTGAGCAGGAAGGCAGTACGCAGCAGATGCCGCCCCCTGGACGCGGCGAAGGCCGGGAAGTCGGGCGGCACCGGCTCGGCCGGCTGCTCGGCGCTCGTTGTGTGATCCATGCTCTTCTAACGCCGTTGACCGACGGTCATGTGGCACACCGGTGGAAGGAAGTTCACACCTCCGCCCCGCCCCCGCTGGAACCCGGCCCAGCCACGCGTCGTCGCGGGCGGCCAGATCTTCGATCCGGTCCTGCCGCCGACCTTCGCGGCCCAGCCCACGAACTCGTGATCGACTCGACGCAGTGCGCCTCCGCAGGCAGCACCGATGTCGGCCACGAGTTCGGCGCCGGCGTCAACGGGCTGAACGAAGATGTGGTGCAGGGCACCCACTGCCGGACTCCTGGGGGTACCTGACGTCGTAGTTGTCACCGATGACCGGTCCGACGGCCCGGCGGTGGGCAGGTCACGGTCCGTGGCGACACACCGGATCCGGTCGGCGGCCGGGTCCTGGCCGCCGCCTCTGGTGGAAGCCTCGCGCGTGGGAACGGGATCCGCGCGCGCCGACCCGCCGGTTACGACCGCTCGGGCCGCTCGGCGAAGTCCAGGACGGTGACCGAGGGGCGACGGGTGGCCAGCGGCGGGACGGTGAGCGCGAGCGGCAACAGGGCGCCGACCAGCCCGCGCCCGCCGGTCGGCCGGACGTCCCGTACCGCGGCCACCGCCGGACCGGCGGTGCGGAGCTTGTCCCGCTCACCCGCGTCCATCGCCCATGGCATCGGGGGCGCCTGGTAGTCGTGGCTGCGCATCTTTCCGCTCAGGGTGAGTCGGCTGAACCAGCGCGGCACGGCGTCCAGTACCAGGGAGCCGCCCGGGAACCGCTCGGCACAGCCCGCGATCAAGGTCCGCACCTGGGCCGGCTGGAGGTACATCAGCAGGCCCTGCGCGGTGACCAGTACCCCATGGTTGCGGTCCACCTCCTCGGTCCAGCCCAGCTCGGTGGCGTCGGCGGCCAGATAGCGCTGCCGCGGCCCGGGCGGCAGCAGTTCCTCGCGCAACGCCACCGCCTCGGGCAGGTCAACGGTGAGCCACTGGGCCCTGCCGTTGTCGACCCGCCAGTACTGGGTCTCCAGCCCCTCCCCGAGGCAGACGACGGTGCCGCGCGGCTCCCGGGCCAGGAAGTCGGCCACCTCGCGGTCGAAGCAGGCCGCCCGCAGTGCCTGGAGCTGGGAGAGGAGCGCGCCGTGGCCGAACCGCTCCGCGAACGGGTAGTCGATCCGCTCCACGAGCTCGACGGCCTTCGGGTCCGGGAGCACCGTGTCGGGCCGCTGGGCCTCCACCGCCCGGTGCCACAGCGTCCACAGCGCCGTCTCCGGTACCGCCTCCAGCTCGGGCCGCTCCACGCTGCTCATCACTCGCTCCCTCGGAGGTGGTCCTGCCATGGACCCGCCGATTCTGACACCCCCGGCGGGCAAACCCGGCGCGCGGCCACGCGGCGCGCCGTGTCAGCGCCCCGGGACGCGGGCGCGCGCCGGGCCGGGCACTCCCCCGGCTCCCCCGCGCTCACCCGACGCTGAACGCACCGTCCGGCGGTGGCGGGGAGGGCCGGGCGGTGGCGTCGGTGACCGCCGGGGTGCGGCCGGTGAAGGCCGCGAGGTCGGCGCCGTCGGTGAGCCGGGCCGGGAAGATGTCGGCGGCCAGCCGACGGCCGAGATCGGCCACCGGGAGCGGCCGGGCGGAGCCGACCAGCAGGATGTTGCCGTAGCGGCGGCCACGCAGCACCGGCGGTTCGGCGATCAGGCAGGTCTGCGGGAAGACCGCGCGCAGCGTCGCGGCCTGGGCCCGGGCGAAGGCCAGCGGCGGGCCGTCCGCCAGGTTGGCGGCGTAGCAGGCGTCGGGGCGCAGCACGGCGGCCGCCAGGCGGAGGAACTCGACCGAGGTGAGGTGCGCGGGGGTGCGGGAGCCGTGGAACACGTCGGCGACCACGAGGTCCAGGGAGGCGGCGGGCAGGTCCGCGAGCGCCGCCCGGGCGTCGCCGACCGTGGCCGTGATGTCCACGCCCGGGCCCTGCCAGGGTAGGTGCTCCTCGACCAGGGCGAGCAGCGGGCCGTCCACCTCGACCACGTGCTGGCGCGAGCCGGGGCGGGTGGCGGCGAGGTAGCGGGGGACGGTGAGGGCGCCGCCGCCGAGGTGGAGCGCGTCGAGCGGCCGGCCGGCGGGGGCCAGGGCGTCGGCGAGGTGGCCGATCCGCTGGGTGTACTCGAATTCGAGGTGGGTGGGGTCGCCGAGGTCCACGTAGGACTGCGGGGTGTCGTCCAGGGTGAGCAGCCAGCCGCCGTCGTGGTCGATGTCGGGCATCAGCCTGGCCCGGCCGAGGTCGGTCGTGCGGGCGACCGGCACGGGCTCCGGCGCGGTCACGCCGCCTCCGGGAGGGCGGCGGGTCCGAGGAAGGCGCCGGAGCGGGCGGCCCGCACGGCGGTGACCAGGGGTGATGGGCGGGGAGTCGGCGGGCGGCGGCTCCCCGCGACGGCGTTTCGCGGCATGTCGGCAGCATAGGCCCCTGGTCCGGCGCCGGTGCCACGCCGCCGGCTACCGGCCGGTATCGTCGGTGCCCCGGCGGATTATGGATCCGGTCACGGCAGGTCAGAGCAGAGATTGGGTGCGGCGGACGTGGAGTTCCAAGAAGACATCCTGGGTGCCCCCTACGAGGCGGCCGAGCTTCCGCTCACCCCCGACGAGGAGGGCGCCGTCAGCGCGACCCTGGTCAGGCGGCTGGTGCCCGGCTCGGAGCGGGCCGTGCTCTACATCCACGGCTACACCGACTACTTCTTCCAGACCAATCTCGCCGACCACTTCGTCGCGGCGGGCTTCTCCTTCTACGCCCTGGACCTGCGCAAGTACGGCCGCTCGCTGCGCCCGCACCAGTCGCCGAACCTCATTCTCGACCTCGCCGCCTACGACGAGGAGCTGGACGAGGCGGTCCGGATCATCCGGGACGTCGACGGCCACTCCCGGCTGCTGGTCAACGGGCACTCCACCGGCGGGCTGATCGCCTCGCTCTGGGCCTCCCGGCGGTCCGGGCGCGGGCTGGTGGACGGCCTCTTCCTGAACAGCCCGTTCCTGGCGATGCCCGCCGCCCCGGCCGTCCGCACCCTCGGCGGACCCGCCGTCGAGGCGATCGGGCGGATCGCCCCCACCCGGGTGCTGCCCAGCGCGCTCAACCCGCACTACGTGCACAGCCTGCACCGGGACCACCGCGGCGAGTGGGACTTCGACCTGCGCCTCAAGCCCGCCGAGGGCTTCCCGCTGTACGCCGGCTGGCTCGCCGCCGTCCAGCGCGGGCAGCGGCGGGTCGGCCGCGGCCTCGTGATCGACTGCCCCGTGCTGCTGATGGCCTCCACCGCCTCCGTCGCCACCAGCAAGTGGCACGCCGCACTGCACCACGCCGACGCCGTGCTGCGCGCCGACGACATCGCGGCCGTCGGCCCGCGCCTGGGCCGCCATGTCACCACCGTCCGGATCAAGGGCGGTATGCACGACCTCGTCCTGTCCGGCGAGGCCGCCCGGACCGAGGTCTTCACCGAGCTCGACCGCTGGACGGGCGCCTACTTCCCGGGGCTGCCCGGGTAGGTCCCCGGCCGGGGGCGGGAGAGGATCCCGCCCCCGGCGAGCGGCACCCGGGACCGGCGGCCGGTCACGCCCCGCTACCACCGCCAGCACGGCCGGACCACACTCCCGGGTGAACGACGCGCTCGCGCGAGCATCCGCTTTTCGGCCACCGTCCCACCTATCGGACCGCCGGGCGGCCTCGCGGACACCCCCAGCCCTCCCCGGCCCGGCGCCCTCCCACGCCACGCCACCGGGGCGCACATCTCCCGGCGCCCCGCGGCAGCGCCGCGCCGCCCGGGACCGGCCGTGGCGCGCGGACCCGGAGCAGCACGGGATGTCTGGCGGAAACGCGGGAGATCTCGACCTGGGCTGACGGAAAAATATCTTGCCCGGCCATCGCTCCGAGTGAAAACGTGACCACGTTCCGTATTGATCATGCGGCTGTCGGCGCCGTGCTGCGGTCGATTATCGGTGAGGTGGCAGGCTTGACGGAGATTCAGCATCTGGCGAAGGTCTACAGTGACCGCGCCTACGTGCACACGACGACCGTCCGGCACCAGGGCAGCACGGTCGCGTTCGCGATGGACGATCAACGGCGCATCGTCTACACGGTGCTGGACCTGTCGCAGCACGACGAGGCGCGCGGGGAGGCCGACGCGGCCTACTGGTCGGAGAACCCGCTGCCGCTGCGCTTCCCCGGCGAGATCGCCCGGGTCGGCTACGCCGTCGCCGGAGCGGTCCGGATGCCCGCCGTCAAGCGCGGCGGCCGGGTCGAGGCGGACCGGGCCGAGCGGCTCGACGAGGACGAGCTGGACGCCTTCCTGTCCAGCACGGCCCGGCTCGGTGCCGCCGCGCCGTTCCACGTCGTCTCCGACGGCACCCACCTGTACGTCCTGCGCCAGTCCGTCCGGGCCGACCACCAGGACATGGTCTTCCGGCTGGCCGACGGCAGCTCGTCCTCGGCCGAACCGGCGCGCAGCGACTACCTCATCGGCACCGGCGGGGCCAGGGCCGCGGTGGTCGATGCCACCCTGCTCTGCGACCGTTTCGTGCTGACCGGCGGCGAGTTGAAGCCGGTGCTGGAGGTCCGCTACCGGCGCAGCCGCCACAAGGGCCGTCCCGACTCCGCCAAGGACAGCCTCGGCACCCGGGACATGGAGGGCCGGGCGTTCCACGAGCCCACCCAGGAGCTGTCCTTCGTCCGCAACCTCTCCGGCGGCCGGTTCACCGCGCTGCTGGTGCCCACCGCGGTGCACGGCCGGGAGCGCTGGCAGCTCTTCGCGCACAACGACGCCACCGGGCGGATCGACGGCTTCAGCGTCGAGCGCGGCCGCGACGGCCTGTTCAACACCCAGGGCTCGCAGGCCTGGACCAGCCCCGACGAGCGCTACCGCGACGCCGTCCACGAATCCGCCCCCGGCAGCTGCCCGTTCACCGGCCGGCCGCTGGTACCGGTGGTGAGCGGGAGCGGCCACGCCGAGACGGCCCTGCGTTTCGACGGCGCCGACGACGTGGCCGAGCTTCCGGGCACCGCCCTCCAGCTCGCCGACTCCGACTTCACGGTGGAGTTCTGGGCCAGGCGCACCGCGACCGGCGGCCGCGAGGACTTCCTGGTCGGGCACGGCGCCGCCGCCGGTGCCCGGTTGCGCAGCCTGCACATCGGCTTCCGCTCGGACGACACCTTCGCCTTCGCCTTCTACGCCGACGACCTGAACACCGCTCAGCGCACCACCGACACCGACTGGCACCACTGGGCCTGCGTCTTCGTCCGCGCCACCCGCGGGCAGATCGTCTACCGCGACGGCGTCGAACTCGGGCGCCGGACCACCGAGATGCCGTACGCCGGTCTCGGCCCGCTGACCCTGGGGCGCGCCCTCGGCTCGTACGGCCGCGCCGAGCTGGACGAGGTCCGGGTCTGGAACCGCCCCCGCGGCGGCGAGGAGATCGCCGCCGACCGCAACCGCCGCCTGATCGGCAACGAGCCGGGGCTGGCCGTCTACTACCGCTTCGACGAGGGCCGGGGCGACAAGCTGTACGACCAGACCGACAACGCCCGGCACGCCGCCCTGCGCGGCGGTCCGGCCTGGATCACCTCCGAGGCCCCGATCGGCGAGAACCCCGGGGTGCGCCGCGACAGCTTCGCCCTCACCGGGCGCCGCGTGGTCTCCGGTCTCTCCGCCGTACTGCACCACCAGCAGGAGACCGCGCCCGCCGGGTACGACGGCACGGCCAGGCTCGTCAAGCGCCAGGCCCGGGTGCTGCTCGCCTGCGCCACCGGCGGGCCCGACCCGGTGAGCGGCCAGGCCACCGACGAGGCCTACCTCGCCACCCTCGACCTGGGCGTCGGGCGGGACGGCCGCCTGGCCGAGATCCCGGACCAGCTGACCCTGCCGGTGCTCGCCGCCCCCGAGTCCAGCGGCACCGTGGACGCGGTCGGCGACCTGGACGCCCAGGTGGCCCGGCTGGTCCGGGACGTGGCCGGCTCCGAGGCGGAGATCGCCCGCCTCCAGCAGGAGACGGCCGAGATCCCGGAGCTGGAGCGCCGGCGCGCCGCGCTGAGGGCCGGCCAGGAGGACGATCCCACCCTCTGGCGCTACCGGCTGCGCTTCAAGCTGCCCAAGGACGGCAAGGACCAGTACCTCGCGGTGGAGAGCGACCGCAGGGACGCGACGGCCCCGCTGGTCCGCACCGCCAACCGGACGGCCGCCTCCGCGCTGTGGACCTTCGAGCCCACCGGCACCAACCTCAACGGCGTCACCTGCTACTTCCTGCGGAACGTCAACTCCGGTCTGGACATGAACCTCTCCGGCGGCAAGACCGACAACGACACCCCGCTGATCCAGTACCGCCGGGAGGCCGACAACGACGCCACCCACTTCGCGCTGGACACCTGGAACGGCCGCGGCCTGGTGGTCCGCCGCAGCGGGAAGCTGGTCGCCGCCCGGGACAGCCAGGGCGACCGCATCGTGCAGTACGACTACGGGACGGCGAACGCCTCCGGCGAGGGCCTCGTCGTCCTGGAGCGGGACGGCGCCTCCGGCAGGCCCGGAGCCACCGCCGACCAGCGGAACCAGGAGATCCTGGAGCTCGACAACCGGCTGCTGACCCTCGCCGGCAAACAGGAGGCGCTCGGCCGCCACCGCCGCGACCTGCCGGCCCGCCAGGCCCTGCTGGCCGCCAAGCGGGAGGAACTGGGCCGGCTCACCGGCGGGGTGCGCGGCTCCGACGACATCGCCCTCCCGATGCCCCAGCTCGCCGTGGACCGCACCGGGCTCAGCAGCTCCGGCGCGCTGCTCGCCTTCGCCCGCGGCGCCGACCGCCCGTTCCTGCTGGACAGCGCCACCGGCAGCGTGGTGCTCTACTTCCGGGGCGCCAACGGCCAGTTCTTCGCCGGCTACTACGACGCCCAGGTGCTGCGCTCCTCCCGGCAGCTAACCTCCGGCGGCACGGCGGTGGCCTTCACCGCCCGCGACGCGGCCACCGACCTGGCCACCGTGGAGATCACCGTCGGGGCCGGGGACAACCCGGCGCAGGTCAGCCTGACCATCAGCCAGGACGGGCGGAGCGAGCAGTGGTCCCACCTGCCCCGGCGGGCCGAGGACTTCGCCGCCGTCGTCAACGGCGCCGCCGAACAGCCCGTGCCGATCGGCACCGTGCTGCGGATCGACGGCGACGTGGTGCAGTTCAGCGAGGGCACCCTCGCCCCGCTCACCGGCCCCGGTTTCGTCACCGTCGGCGGCCACGGCTTCCGTTTCGAGGGCAGCCACCCCACCGGCAGCAAGTCGCTGCGGCTGGGCGCGGGCGCGGACCGGATGTCGCCCAGGTCCGCGACGACGGCCTGCGCGGCAACCACCTGCGCCTCGGTGCCGAGGCGACCCGTCCGCGCACGGTCCTCTCCAGCGCGCCGGTCTCCACCGACACCGCGCAGGTCCGCTCGGCGCTGGCCGGGATGCGCACCCCGTTCCACGAGACCGTCACCGCCGCCCCGGCGGTGGCCGAGTACGCCGACATGCAGTACGGCGCCCGCGGCGAGGCGTTCGGTGTCCTCAAGCGCGCCTACAGCTATCTGCGGGACGGACGCTGGCACCTGGTCACCGGTTACAAGGTCGGCGAGCTGGTGAGCGAGTGGGTCAGTCAGATCCAGTTCGACCCGCAGCTCGTCGGCTACGTGGAGGGCGCGCCGCCGGTGCCCTCGGAGAACCTCACCGCCGGGCTCACCGACCCCGGCAGCGACACCTTCGAGGGGGCCTCCTCGGTCCAGCTGACCGAGGCCGAGCAGGTGGTGCGTTCGCTGTCGTCGGCCAAGGAGCGCAGCGTGGACGCCGCCTTCGGCTTCGCCCTGTCCAACGAGGTGGACGTCGACATCTGGATGATCACCGCCCCGCTCGGCTTCGGCATCGCCAAGGCCATCGCCAAGGGCGGGGTCTCCGCCGGCGTGCGCGGCAACCTGGAGTTCTCCAACAGCTGGGCCGAGGAGACCTCCGTCTCCCAGGGCGAGAACACCGCCCGCACCACCAAGGTCTCGCTCACCGGCCACTGGGAGGACCCGGGCCGGCTCCTCAACCCCGCCACCGGCCGCCGCTACGTCCCGGCCAACACCGGCTTCGCCGTGGTCCAGTCGCAGACCGCCGACGTCTTCGCCCTGCGCCTGGCGCACAGCGGGGCACTGGTGGCCTACCGCATCCAGCCGAACCCGGACATCCCCAGGGACTGGAACGTCATCCCGTTCCCGATCAACCCCCGCTACACCAAGCAGGGCACCCTGGACGGCACCGTCGGCTTCAACGAACGCGGCAAGGTCGCCGACCCCGACTACCAGGGCACCCGTGAGCGGGGCGAGTACAGCTACTTCAAGCCCCGCGAGGCGTACGCGCTCAAGCGCCGCATCCAGCGCGACCAGCAGCGCCTGCACAGCTACTACGACACCGTCTCCACCGAGACCCACGCCCCGGACCCGACCGCGCAGCGGGCCGGACGGGTGCTCGGCGGCGCGATCGGCGCCGACGCCTCCCCGGCCCAGCGGCGGGAGACCACGGGCAGCGCCACCGGCCAGGGCTTCTCCCGCCGGGACCTGGTCAACACCTACGTCTGGACGGCCGCCGGCGGCTTCTTCGCCGAGACCACCGAGACCACCGACGTGGTCAGCGAGACCACCGCGGGCTCCTACTCCCTGTCGGGCTCGGTCGGCACCTCGATCGGCACCTCCTTCCGGATCGCCGGCATCGGCATCGGCGCCCAGCTGGACGCCTCCGTCGGCGGCGGGATGACCGCCACCCGGGCCCGCGGCAAGGAGGCCACCCGTTCCTTCGGACTGAACGTGGAAGTCGCCCCCGCCGGCGACCTCCAGCGCTACGACCAGGACCGCAAGCCCGTCTTCGACCAGGACGGGCAACCCGTCAAGGTCCCCGGCAAGGTGGACGCCTACCGCTTCCTCAGCTTCTACCTGGGCGAGGACAGCGAGCACTTCGACACCTTCTTCCACAAGGTGGTCGACCCGCGCTGGCTGGAGAACGGCGGCGACCCCGACGCGGCGGCGCTGCGCCAGGCCCGCCAGTCGGACCGCAAGCCGCCGTGCTGGCGGGTGCTGCACCGGGTCACCTTCGTCAGCCGGGTGCTGCCCGCGGTGCCTCCGGCCGGGGCTCCGGCGCTGGAGAAGGCCATGCGCGACGTGGACGTGGAGAGCAACTACGAACTCGTCCGCCGTCTGGACCCGTATGTGAAGGGCGCCGCCACCGGTCTGCCCGAGCTGGCCGAGGCCACCCGCGCCGCCCTCGCCGCCCAGCTGCCCGAACTGCTGCCGCACGCGGCCGAGGTGATCAGCTTCCTCGCGCAGTACTACGGCGTGGAGGGCTGAGCACCTCCGGTGTGCGGTCCCGGGGCGCCCCCGCGGACCCCGGGACCGCACACCGGTACGAGCGCCCCCTGCGAGCGGGCCCCGCAGCCCGTCCTGGCCCCGCGCCCGAATCCGGCGGCCGGTCGCGCCACCCCTCCCCCGCTCCCCGTGCGCCTGCTGTGCGCCCGTGTTCCTGTGGAACGCTACCCGGACCACTGTCACTCCCTGTGCCAGCAAGGCGAGTTGAGGAGTCCGCATGCCACACGGTCACGAGCCGCAGGCCGGCCACACCGATCCGTCCCTCTACCGCACCCCCGCCGAGGCGATCGCCGCGCCACCGGAGAAGCTGGCGTACGTCGCCGGGTTCGACCGGTCCGCGCAGCGGCCGGACGCGCTGATCACCGTCGACACCGACCCGGACTCGCCGAGCTACGGCCGGGTGCTGAACTTCTCGGAACTGCCGGGGCTGGGCGACGAACTGCACCACTTCGGCTGGAACGCCTGCTCCAGCGCGCTCGCGCACGCCTGCCACGAGAACCCGGAGCGGCGCTACCTGCTGCTGCCCGGGCTGCGCTCGTCCCGGCTGCATGTGATGGACACCCGGCCGGACCCGGTGCGGCCCCGGCTGGTCAAGACCGTCCAGGCCGAGGAGCTGGCGGCCAGAGCGGGCTACTCGCGTCCGCACACGCTGCACTGCGGGCCGGACGGCGTGTTCCTCTCCTGCCTCGGCGGGGCGGCGGGCGCGAACGGCCCGGACGGCTCGGACGGTTCCGACGGGCCGGGCGGGGTGGCGCTGCTCGACCACACCACCTTCGACGTGCTGCGCGCCTGGGAGACGGAGCGCGGGCCGCAGCACTTCGCCTACGACGTGTGGTGGCACCTGGGGACCAACGTGGGCATCACCAGCGAGTGGGGAACCCCGTGGATGGTCGAGGACGGGGTCGTCCCGGAGCTGCTGCTGGGCCGCAAGTACGGGCACGCGCTGCACTTCTGGGAGCTGGACTCGGGGCGCCACCTCCAGCGGATCGACCTCGGTGACCAGTACCAGATGGTGCTGGAGCTGCGGCCGGCCCACGACCCGCAGGCCGAGTGGGGGTTCGCCGGGGTGGTAACCAACGTCGAGGACCTCTCCTCCTCGGTCTGGCTCTGGTACCGGGACGGCGCGGCGTTCACCGCGCGCAAGGTGATCGACATTCCGGCCGAGCCGGCGAAGGCCGAGGACCTGCCGCCGGCCCTGCAGCCCTTCGGAGCCGTGCCACCGCTGGTGACCGACATCAACCTGTCGGTGGACGACCGCTGGCTGTACGTCTCGGCCTGGGGCACCGGCGAGCTGTTCCAGTACGACGTGTCGGACCCGTTCCACCCGCGGCTGGCGGGCTCGGTACGACTCGGCGGGGTGACGGCCAGGACGCCGCACCCGGCCGAGCCCGGACGCCCGCTGAGCGGCGGGCCGCAGATGGTCGAGATCAGCCGGGACGGACGGCGGCTCTACCTCACCAACTCGCTGTACGGCTCGTGGGACGACCAGTTCTACCCGGACGGCATCGAGCCGTGGATCATCAAGCTGGACGCCGACACCGACGCGGGCGGGCTCTCGGTCGACCACCGCTTCTTCCCGCACGGCGACGAGTTCCGGGGCCTGCGGGTGCACCAGACCCACCTCGCGGGCGGCGACGCCTCCTCGGACTCGTACTGCTACCGGTAACAAACCCTCGGCGCCGCGGCGGCTCGCCGCGCGGGTGCGTCAGACCCGCCCCAGCACCGGGTCGTGGTGGACGTGCGCGGCGGGCAGGCCGGCGGCGACCAGGCGGGTGCGGACCTCGTCCACCATCCCGGCCGGGCCGCTGACGCAGGCGAGGTGGTCCGCCCAGTCGCCGCTGCGGCTCACCGCGTCGGCGAGCCGTGAGCCCCCGCCCGGGCGGGGGCCGCCGTCGGCGACCGGGATCAGCTCCAACCAGGGCTTGCGGCCGACCAGTTCGGAGAGGTCCGGCCAGTCGTACAGATCGGCCCGGTCCCGGGCGCCGACGAACAGATGGACCCGGCGGCCACGCGGGCGGTGCTCGACCAGCTCCTCGACGATCGCCTTCATCGGGGCGAGCCCGGTGCCGCCGGCCACCAGCAGCAGATCGCGGGTGTCGTCCTCGGGCATCAGCGTGCCGCGCGGCGGGCCCAGGCGCAGCTCGTCGCCGACGGTGGTGCGCTCGACCAGCGCCTCGCTGACCCCGCCCGGGCCGGTGCGGCGGACGTGGAACTCCACCTCGTTGTCCTCGCGCGGGGCGCAGCCCATCGAGTACTGCCGCCAGGTGTGCGGGAGCCGCGGGTGCTCCACGGTGCCGTACTGGCCGGCCCGGTAGGGGTAGGGCTCGCCGGTCCGCACGCGCAGCACGGCCAGGTCGGGGCGGCGGCGTTCGTGGCCGACCACGACCGCGTGCCAGTACGGGGGTTCGGTGAGCGCGGACTCGGCGCCGGCCACCATCGCCCGGACGGCGAAGCGCAGCATCCGGATCCAGGCGGCCTCCAGGCCATCGCTCCACCGGGCGCCGGCGCGGTGGCGGATCGCCTGGCACAACGCTTCCTCGAAGGCCTCGTAGTGGACCGGGCGGACGCCCAGTTTGCGGTGGTCGCGGCCGAGCTGGCTGAGGGTGGCGGCGAGCTGGGCGGGGCGGTCGAGGTGATCGATCAGGTGGTTGAACATCCGTTCCAGATGGGTCTGCTGGAACTCCATGGATTCGGGGAAGAGCGAGCGCAGGTAGGGCCGGCGCCGGAACATGAACGCGTAGAGGTGGTCGATCAGGTCGGCGAGCGGGGTCACCAGCCCGAGGGTGTCCAGGATCAGCCGCTGGTCGGCGGCCGCGTCGAAGCCGTCCGGGTAGCCGCCCTGCGGTCCGGCCGGGTGGCCGGTGGGGCCGGCGGGCGCCGACTGGTCCGGCCCGGTCTGGAAGGACGACGCCGGCGCGAGGATCTGCCGGCGAAGGCGCATGGCGTGGTGGCGCGCGATCAACCGGTCGTACTCGGTGGTGGTGCTGGTGATCTCCATGGCCAGCAGCCTAACCATTCATCAGACACCTTCTGGAAAGCGGATGTTCATGTTCGCCGTCCACTTCCGGACCGGTTCCGGGCAGGGTCGGGCCCTGGGGCTGACAGGTCCAGTAAACGGCCGCCCGCACCGCCCGGAGAAGGGCCGGTGGTCCCGGGAAGACCGGGACCACCGGCCCAACGGGGGGCTCGTGGTGAGGACCCACGGCCCCTTGGGGGCGGGCCGGCGGAGGCCGCCGCCCGGTACGGCGCCCCGCCGCCGGTGCTCTCCCATCACCGGCGGCGGGGCGCCGCGTCGGGTTCCGGCCCGCGTCGCCCGCCGGGGCCGGGTGACGCCGGGGCCGGAGCTCAGGCCCTGGCCGGCGGCCCCACCTCGGCCGGTCCGGCGGTCTTGCCGCGCGCGGCGCGCCGAAGCCGGCGGCGGCGCGGGGGCTGGTCGGGCAGCCAGCCGAAGGCCAGGCAGCTGCCGACCACACCGATGAGCATGCCGAACAGGAAGCCGCCCAGGTTGGAGGTCATCCAGCTGGCCAGCGAGCTCAGCACGGCGAGGACCGAGTAGAACAGCCGCTGGGCCGGGTTGAACAGGATCAGCGCGCCGCAGACCACCATCAGGGCCGGTACCAGGTAGCCGGTCAGCCCCTGCATCCCGATGTGCAGGACGACGGGCAGCGGGGCCCGCAGGGTGAAGAGGATCTCGGCGCCGCCCAGCAGCACCAGCAGACCGCCCCAGAACGGCCGCCGGCCCCGCCAGCCACGCCAGCCCGTTCGGCCGGCCGGGGCCCCAGCGGACGCCGGGGCCCCGGGCTCGACGGCCACCGGCTCGACGGCCTCGGCACCGGCGACACCCGGCACGGTGGCGCTCGGCACGACAGCGCTCGGCACGACGGCTTCGGGCACGGCGGCGTCAGGCACCGGAACCACCGGCTCGACGGCCTCGGCCGCACCGGGCACCGCGCCGTCGGGTACGGGATCGGACACCGTCAGCAGCCCTCCGAGCTGAAGCTCAGCCGCAGGTTGGGCAGCCTGAACGCCCCTGCGGTGGTGGCATAGTTGTGCTGGCGCAGGTTGTGGACGGTGACGGTGTCGGCCTGCTGCCCGAACACACCCGGCAGGCCCTTGACCCCGGCCTTGGTGTAGGTGCTGGCGTCGCCGCCGATCTCGATGTTGGTGAACGACGCGTCACCGGAGAACAGGTCCGAGTCGGTGGTGAGGTCGGTGGCGGTGACGGGGGTGCCCGCGTCGCCGGCCTTGATCAGCAGGTTGATGCCGCCGAGGTCGACGCTCTGGCAGAGCTTGGTGAGCGAGGCGTTCTTGATCGCCGAGACCGCGACCAGGACCTGCCCGCCGGTGTCCCCGGCGTTCGGGCTGTCGTCGATCATGTGGTCCAGGCTGCCGAACTGTTCGAAGCCCACACCGTCGAGGCTGTCGGCGGTGACGGTGAACGGCATTCCGGAGATGGAGAACTGGGCGGCGAGTACACCCTGCGCGGTGAGGGTCATCAGCACGGCGCCGGCAACGACGGCGGGTACCGCCATCAGGGCCGTACGCCGCAGCCGGACCCGGCCTCTGGACCCGGCAGGTGTCCCGGCGGGCGTCCCGGCGGTTTCGGGCGTGGGGGCTGCGTCCTCGGACGTGGCCATGTGTGCTCCCTCGATGAGTGGGATGGGCAGGCACTGGCACGTTGTCCTGGCGCGGACAGCGTTCTGCGGGCCCGACCGGTTCGGACGCCCCTCGGCAGCGGGGCGGGCCGGACGGACCGCAGTTGGGTAACTGGGAAGCTACTGCCCGGTATCCGACGGGTCAATACGGGTGCACGAAGGATCATCGTCCGCCGACGGCACCGCCAGCCGCCGGGCGGCCTCGGCCGGCCCGAGGAAGGTCGCCAGGCAGAACAGGCTCAAGACCAGTAGCAGATCAGGGAGTTCATCCGTCCGGTCGGCATCGATGCGGCGGTGGAGCGCGCTGTAGACACCGCCGACCACCGCATCCACCAACGCCTCCACCGGTACCCCGACCGGCGGTTGGGGTACCTCGACGAAGAACGCCCGGAAGCGGGTGAGGAGTTGGTCGCGCTCGCGACGCCCGGCCGGGCCGACGGCGTCGATCTCGATCACCGCCATGGTGGCGAACGCCGGTACGCCGGCGAGCAGGTAGAGCATCGCGCGCAGCGCCTCACGGATGCCGGAGCACCAGTCGGGCGCCGCCGCGAAGGCGGCCGCCATCCGCCGGATCACCACACCGGTGCCGTGCCGGTGGGCGGCCAGGAAGGCATCCTCCTTGCCGCTGAACAGCTCGTAGAAGACCGGCCTGGTCACCCCGGCGGCGCGGCAGATGTCGCTCACCGTGGCGCGCTGGTAGCCGTGTTCGGCGACGGTGTGGACCAGGCCGTCGAGCAGGCGCTCCCGCTGGGTGGCGGCGACCACGTCCGGCGGCAGCCGGCTCGGTCCTCGCTTGATCGACCGGGCCGGGTCACGCCCGGTGCGGGCACCGGGCAGCAGCGGGGTCCCGTCGCTCCGGACGGTGTTCAGGTCCATGGCCAACTCCTGTACTCTGCCTTGACATTGAAGCAGGGGCTGGTTTACAACACTCGCAGGTTTCCAATCGGACGGCGACGAGCCGCCGGAAACCTCCACGCGTTCCGGCTGTTCAGTACGGCGAACGCATACCCGGCGGTGGCAGCCGTCGACGTGCACCCCCACCGCACTCCCCGCACCACCTCGCACCTCTCTGCACCTTCCTGCACCTTCCTGCACCGCCAGCACCTTCTCGCCGTACGGGCGGGCCCGTGGCGCCGGGCCCGCCGAGTCGCCGTCCACCGTGCCGCACGTCCAACGCCCGTCCGGCGCACGAACGACGCACACCCGCACCGCACCCGCCGTGCTCACGTCGTGCTCACGTCGGCGCGCCCCCCGCCCACGTCCGCACGCACCTCCACGCGTTCCGGCGGGCACCCCACCCGGCTCCTCACGGAGAGAGGCACACCCTCATGCGCATCCGCCGCACCCTCGGTACCGCAGCCCTGGCCGCCGTGGCCCTGGCCACCGCCGCCGTCACCCCCGCCCAGGCCGCCGGCTCCGCCGTGCTGACCTACGGCGGTGCCGGCTCGGCCGGAACCGACGTCCCCGTCGGCGACGTCCTCAGCGCCAACCTGGTCCCCGGCACCTACGCCAGCTTCTACTCCAGCGCGACCGGGACGAGCGGCATCAAGTGCGCCGGCTCCTCCTTCTCCGCGACCGTCACCGCCAACCCGGCCGCGCCGGGCGTCGCCACCGAGCAGCTCAACAGCCAGACCTTCGCCTCCTGCACGTCCAACGTGCTCGGCCTCACCGGCGTGCAGAGCATCACGGTCAACAACCTGCCGTTCACCAACTCGGTGAGCGATGCCGCGGGCAACCCCGTGACGCTCAGCCCGTCCAGCGCGGCCGCGCCGATCCAGACCACCATGGTGCTGAACACCATCCTCGGCACCATCACCTGCGTCTACCGCGCGCCCGGCAGCCTCTCCGGCACCACCAACAACACCGGTAACACCATCGGCTTCGCCTCCCAGGCCTTCAGCAAGTACTCCGGCCCCAGCACCTGCTTCGCCGCCGGCTACTTCACCGCCACCTACGGGCAGGTCCTCGACATCTCCCGCCCGGGCAACCCGCCCATCTGGGTCAACTGACCCTCCCCGGAAAGCGGTAGCGGACCGAAACGGACCGAGCGGCGTGGGGGGGGGGGCCGCGCCCCCCCCCCCGGGGGGGGGCCCCCCCGGCGCCCCCGGGGGGGGGGGCCCGGGGCGGGGGCGGCCCCCCCCCCCCCGGCGCCCCGCCCCCCCCCCCCCCCCCCCCCCCCCCCCCCCCCCCGGGGGGGGGGGCGCCCCCCCCCCCCCCCCCCCCCCCGCTCGGCGTGTCACCGCCGTCCGTCCGGGTCGGAAGGTCCGGACCTGGTCGATGAACGCACGGTCACGGCCCACCTCGACGACCGGCCCTCCCCACTCCGGGCCCGCCGGTCAGCAGACCGCCGCCGACGGCGGCCGAGGCCGGCAGCCCGGTCGTCCACGCGACGCGCGGACAGCGAAGTGACTCACCGGTAGGGTGGCGCACAGGAACAAGCCGACGGGGAGCGGAGCGCGGATGAGCGGCGACGGGACGGGCTTCTTCGAATCGGTGGCGGACACGGCCGCGAAACTGGCGCGGACGGGCTACCTGGCCTCAACCGCGGTGGCCACCACCGTCTTCCTGGCCGACCGCCTGGGCAAGCCGCTGCTCGTCGAGGGGCCTGCCGGGGTCGGCAAGACCGAACTCGCCAAGGCGGTGGCCGAAGTCGGCCGGGCCCGGCTGGTCCGGCTCCAGTGCTACGAAGGCATCGACGAGGCCCGCGCCCTGTACGAGTGGAACCACGCCAAGCAGTTGCTGCGGATCACCGCCGGCCGGGACGAGAGCTGGGACCAGGCCCGCGGCGACATCTTCGGCGAGGAGTTCCTGCTCCCCCGGCCGCTGCTGACCGCCATCCGCGGCGACGAGCCGACCGTGCTGCTGATCGACGAGATGGACAAGGCCGACGTCGAGGTGGAGGCCCTGCTGCTCGAGGTGCTCGGCGACTTCCAGATCACCGTGCCCGAGCTGGGCACCGTCACCGCGAGCCGCCGGCCCTTCGTCCTGCTCACCTCCAACGCCACCCGCGAGCTCTCCGAGGCGCTGCGCCGCCGCTGCCTCTTCCTCCACCTCGACTACCCGGATGCCGAGTTGGAGCGCCGGATCGTCCGGCTGAAGGTGCCGGGCCTGGACGCGGCGCTCGCCGAGTCGCTGGTCCGGGTGGTCGGAGCGCTGCGGGCGATGGACCTGCGCAAGGCCCCGTCGGTGGCCGAGACCATCGACTGGGCCCGCACCCTGCTGGCGCTCGGCGCGGACACGCTGGACGAGGCGATGGTCCGGGACACCCTCGGGGTGATCCTCAAACACCAGGACGACGTACGGAAGGCCGCGCAGAAACTCACCCTGGCGTGAGCGCTCCCCCGGCCGGCGACACCTCCGCACGCCTGACGGCGTTCGTCCGGGCGCTGCGCGGCCACGGGCTGCGGACCGGTCCGGCCGAGACCGTCGACGCGGCGGCGGTGCTCGACGTCCTCGGCCTCGACGACCGGGAGCAGGCCAGGGCCGGCCTGGCCGCCGCGCTCCTGCGCTCGGCCGGGCAGCGGGCGGTGTTCGACGCCACCTTCGACCTGTTCTTCCCGCTCGGCGTCGGCGCACCGGAGGCCGCCCGGGCCCACCCGCCGACCGACCCGCGGCAGGGCCCCGGAGCGCGGCAGGACCAACAGCGGGACCCACGCCGAAACCCGTACCAGGAGGTGCGCGAGGGCCTGCGCGAGCGCCTCGCCGCCGCCCTCGCCGCCGACGACCGGGCGGCCCAGGCCCGGCTGGCCGGCGAGGCGGTGGCCGCGCTCGGCCGGTACGGCACCGGCGCCACCCCCGGCTCGGACGGCTGGTCCGCCCACCAGACGCTCAGCCGCCTCGCGCCGGAGACCCTGCTCGCCCGCGTCCTGGCGGCCCTGCGCGACGGCACCGCCCCGGACTTCTCCGACCGTCTCCTCGCCGACGAGGTCCGCCGCCGCGTCCAGGACTTCCGCGCCCTGGTCGGCACCGAGGCCCGTCGCCGGGTGGCCGAGCTGCGCGGCGCCGAGCGGATCGCCGAGCGCGCCGTCGCACCCAGCGCCGACCGGATCGACTTCCTCGCCGCCGGCCGCGACCAGCTCGCCGAACTGCGCCGCACCGTACAGCCGTTGGCCCGCAAGCTGGCCACCCGGCTGGCCGCCCGGCGCCGCCGGGCGGCCCGGGGGCGGATCGACCTGCGCCGCACCCTGCGCCGCTCGCTCGGCACCGGCGGGGTGCCGCTGCGCCCGGCCTACCGGGTGCGCAGGCCGGCCCGTCCGGAGCTGGTGCTGCTCTGCGACGTCTCCGGTTCGGTCGCCGGGTTCGCCGACTTCACCATGCTGCTGGTGCGGGCGATGAGCGACCAGTTCAGCAGGGTCCGGGTGTTCGCCTTCGTCAACCGCACCGCCGAGGTGACCGGTCTGCTCTCCGGCGGCGACGGCGATCCGGCGCTGCTGGCCCGGCGCATCCTCACCGAGACGAAGGTGATGGGCCACCACGGCAACAGCGACTACGGCTCCGCCCTGGGCGAGTTCGCCGAGCACCACCTGGACGCGGTCGGCCCGCGCACCGGCGTACTGATCCTCGGCGACGCGCGGAACAACCACCGCGACCCCAACCTGCCCGCGCTGCGCCGGATCGCCGGGCGGGCCCGACGGGTGTACTGGCTCAACCCGGAGCAGCCCTCGCTCTGGGGGGCGGGCGACTCCGCCGCACCGGCCTACGCGGAGGTGGTGGAGATGCACTCCTGCCGCAACGCCCGCCGGCTGGGCGAGCTGATCGCCCGGCTGCTGCCGGTCTGACGCCTGGTCACGGCAGCCGCCGGGCGCGTCCGGTTCAGCCGTCCAGTTGCCCCAGGAAGTCCAGCAGCGCGGCGGTGACCTCGGCCGGCCGCTCCTGCTGCGTCCAGTGGCCGGTGCCCGGCAGGGTGACGTGCCGGTGCAGCCGGGGCGCGAAGCGCTCCAGGGCCGTCCGCATCCGGTCCGGTCCGACCAGCGCGTTCACCATGTCCTGCTCACCGACCACGTACAGGGCGGGCACGGTGATGGCGAGGCCGCCGAAGGGCGCGAGCAGCTCGTTGTTGCGGTCGATGTTGCGGTACCAGTTGAGCGGGCCGGTGAAGGCGTCTCCGCCGTGCCCGGCGTAGTCGGCCGCGAAGGCCTCGATGTCGTCCTTGGTCAGCCAGTCGGGCAGGTGCTCCGGCTCGGGGACGGTGTCCAGCAGCCGCTGCCCGGCCGGGACGACCCAGGGGCGCGGCCGGCCGGAGCCGCCTCCGGAGCCCCTGCCCAGGATGCGGCGGAAGGTGGACCGCACGTCCTCGGCGAGTTCGGCGTCGGCGACGCCCGGCTGCTGGAAGTAGATCTGGTAGAAGCCCTCGCCGTAGTTCTCCCGGGCCTGGCGCAGCGGGGGCAGCCCGCCGGGCAGCAGCGGTGGCACGCTCAGGCCGGCCACGCCGCGCACCAGGTCGGGGCGGAGCAGCGCGGTGGTCCAGGCGACGGGTGCGCCCCAGTCGTGGCCGACCACCACCGCCCGCTCCTCGCCGAGCGCGTGGATCAGGGCGGTGACGTCGCCGACCAGGTGGAGCAGGGTGTAGGCGTCGGCATCGGCCGGCTGCTCGCTGCGGGCGTAGCCGCGCTGGTCAGGGGCGACGACCCGGTAGCCGGCCGCGGCGAGCGGGGCGAACTGGTGCCGCCAGGAGTACCAGCTCTCCGGGAACCCGTGCAGCAGCAGGACCAGTGGTCCCTCGCCCTGCTCGGCGATGTGGAGCCTGACACCGTTCACCTCGACGTGGCTGTGTTCGACCGCGTTGTCCACACCCGCTCCTCAGGTCGTCACCGGGCCGGACCCCGTCCGGCCGTTCGCTGACGACCCTGCCCAGCGGCGTCGCCCGGGAATCCCCGGGCCCGGGGCGCCCCGCCGTCCGGCCGGCCGGGTGCGGCCGGACGGCGGGGCGGCTGTCACGGCTTCAGCCGGTAGGCGCGCAGCACGGTCTGCTGGACCGTGCCGCCGTCGGCGTCCTCGGCGGCCGTCCTCAGCGAGACGAAGGGGCCGGCCCCGGCGGGCGGGGTGACGGTGATCCGGTGGACGCCGTCGGTGGTGGTGACCGGGGCGTCCTGCCAGCCGGCGCCGTCGTCGAAGGAGACCTGGACGGTGAGGCGCTTGGTCCTGGCGGCGGGCGCGCCGGCCTGCCGTTCGACCTTGGCGGTGAGGGTGTGCCGGTCCCGCGGCGCCTGGTTCTCGGCGTTGACGGGGGCGTTGAAGCGGACGACGCCGATCGGCAGCGGGGCGGTGCGCGGGGCGCCGCCCGGTCCGGGGGCGACGGCGGCGGAGCGGAACGTCCAGACCGCCTCGACGGTGCCGGAGAGCGCCCAGGGCTCGGCCCGGGTTCCCCTGGCGGTCAGCCGGTAGGCGGAGTCGGCGGCCGGGAGGGCGAAGTCGGCGGCCGGCTGGTCGCTCGCGCCGATCCGCTTGCCGTCCCGCTCCAGTTCGAGGTGGACGGTGTCGTCCAGCAGGTCGGGCAGCGGGGAGCCGTAGTGGCCCGGGGCGGCGTCGGTGAACAGCTGCGGGAAGACGGTGAGGGTGCCGTCGCTGCCGCGGGCGACGGCGGGCGCGCCGTTCTTGACGGGGGCGAGGCCGGGGCCGGTCACGGCGGCGTTCCACCGCTCGACGCAGGTGGCACCGGCCGCGCAGAGCACGGTGCCGCTCTGGGTGACGGCCGACGGGTAGTACTCGCCACCGGGGCCGGTCCGCTGGCCGAAGGACGTCTCGCGCCGCTGGTCGCGGACGGTGACGTACTCGGTGCGGGCCGCGGGCAGGGCGAAGTCGGGTTCGACGATGGAGAGTCCGCCGATCCCGCCCGCCTCGGCGTAGCTGCTCAGGCTGCCGGCGGTGCCGGGCGCCGACGCGTAGTAGACGGTCTTCAGGCTGGCGAGGTCGCCGCGGCCGACCGTGAAGGCGGGGTCGGGCAGCGGTCCGGTGGTGTGCAGCAGCAGGTCGTAGCGGTCGGGCAGCGGTCCGGTGCCGGTCGCCGGGCCGTGCTGGATGCTCTGGACGGAGAAGTCGAGCGTCCCGGTCGTGATCCGGCCGCCGGGGATGACGTACAGGTTGCCGGGCCGGGCGATCATCAGGGCGACGTCCGTGCAGTCGCCGTCCTTGACGGCCCGGTAGCAGTAGCCGGCCGAGAGCGAGTACGGCGTGGCGCGCCGGTCCGGCACGGCGACGGTGATCTGGCGTCCCTGGCGGGCGTCCAGCGTGAGCAGGCCGTCGCGGCGCAGCTCGATCTCGGGCTGGAGGAACATGGTGCTGGTCGGCTTGACGCCGTCGGCGCCGGGGGTGACCAGCTTGCCGCCCAGGTTGTAGCGGCCCTCGGGGACGGTGGCGGTGGCGGTGCCGTTGTCGAAGGTCAGGCCGTACGACTCGTGGGTGTCGAGGTCCAGCAGCCGGACCTGGGAGGCGCCGTTCTCCCGGTCGCCGGGGCCGACGGGTGCGCCGTTGCGGTCGACGGCCTGGACGGTGACGGTGTGCCGGACGGCCTCCCGGCTCACCGCGTACGCGGTGCCGACGGCGATGCCGCCGGGGGCGGTGCCGGCCAGCCGCCCGGTGAGCGAGGCGCCGGCCGGGACGCGGCCCGGGTCGACGGTGACGGTGGCCTCGGCGGTGCCGCCGGCCGGGACGGTCAGCCGGGCGGGCGTGACGGTGAACGCCCCGGCCGGGCCCGCGGCACCGGCGCGGTCGGTGACGGCGGCGGCCAGGTCGAGGGTGACCGGCGCCTGGCCGGGGTTGTGGTAGGTGACGGTGCGGGTCACGGCCGGGCCCGCGGGTGGGCCGTCGAAGTGGATCCCGGTGCCGTCGGCGGTCGCGTACACGCTCTGGCCGGTGGCGCGGGCGAGGTCGGTCAGTCCGGCGCCCTGCTGGTAGGCGCTCTGGCCGGCGGCCGGCCGGGCGGAGGAGGTGAGGGCGGCCTTGAGCTGTGGGCCCTTCCAGTCCGGGTGCTGCTGGGCGAGCAGCGCGGCGGCGCCCGCGACGTGCGGGGCGGCCATCGAGGTGCCGGAGATGGCGGTGTAGCGGTCGCTGACCGGGCTCTGGCCGTCGGTGCCGGCCGCCCGGGCGGCGACGATGCCCGTGCCGGGCGCGGTGAGGTCCGGCTTGACGGCGTGGTCGCCGGTGCGCGGGCCCTGACTGGAGATGCCGGCGAGGGTGCCGTCGCGGTCGACGGCGCCGACGGTGAGCGCGGCGTCGGCCGAGCCGGGGGTGCCGACGGTGCCGGCCCTGCCGCTGTTGCCGGCGGCGGCGACGAACAGGGTGCCGTAGCGGGCGGAGAGGGTGTTGACGGCCTGGGCCATCGGGTCGGTGCCGTCGGTGGGCGGGCCGGTGAGGCTGACGTTGACGATCGGCGCGCGGGCGGCGGCCCACTCCATGCCCTGGAGCACCCAGGACTCCTGGCCGTGGCCCTCGTCGTCGAGGACCTTGCCGACGAGCAGTTCGGCGTCGGGGGCGACGCCCTTGAAGCGGCCGTCGGAGGCGGCGCCGTCGCCCGCGACGATCGAGGCGACGTGGGTGCCGTGCCCGTCGCCGTCGGCGACGCCCGAGGGCTGTCCGGTGAAGTCGGAGGTCTCGCCGACCGAGCCGGCGAGGTCGGGGTGGCCCGCGTCGATGCCGGTGTCCAGCACGGCGACCTTGACGCCCTTTCCGGTCCAGCCGGACTGCCAGGCCTGCGGGGCGCCGATCTGCGCGGTGGAGCGGTCGAGCGCGGCGCCGACCTTGCCGTCCAGCCAGACCTTGTGCACTCCGCCGGGGGCCGACCCGGTGATGGACCGGCCGCTGGTGGACTGGCCGAGCTGTCGCCAGAGTTCGCCGGTCCGGCTCTTCTCCGCGCGCAGCGCGCTGCCGTGCACGCTGTCCAGCGCGCGGACCGCCTTGGTGCCCGCGGGCGGGGCGGCGGGGGCGAGGCTCTTTCCGCCCGCCGTGTCGTAGCCGACGATCAGCGGCAGGTCGGGGCTGTGCTCGTCGTCGTAGCCCTGGGCGACCAGCCCGGCGATGTCGAACAGCCGGGGGTCGAGGCGGCCCGCGCGCAGCGGCTCGGCGGCGTCCTGCGGGATGAGCCCGAGCGTGCCGAAGGGGCCGGGCTCCTGGCTGAAGGTCAGTTCCTCGCGGCCGGTGCCGGGCTTGACGGCGACGACCGTCACCGTGCCGTCGGCGCCGATCCGGGCGGTGACCCGGTCGCCGGTGATCAGGGTGACGTGCACCAGGCGGCCCGGTGCGGTGCCCGGGTGCTCCCCGGCCGGTGCGGGTGCCGCCGAGGCGGCCGGGGTGACCGCCGTGGCGGCCAGCACCGCGCCCAGTACGGCGGCCGTCCACCGGCCCGCCGTCCGTATGCCTTGCATTCATATCCTCTCGGTCGGGCGGCGCCCTCGGTTCGGGTGCCGCTCACTGGTCCTGCCGAGGGATCGACGGAAGTGCCGGGGCCGGAGGATGTCCTGGGGCGGCAGAAAAAATCCGAAAAGATTTTCGTGGTCCGGTGTCATCCCCCGGGGTGGCCGGCTCCGTCGGAGTGATCAGAGACGAACGGAGGGCGTGCGCTGTGCGTACCGCAGACCTGGAGGAATTCCGCGGCTTCGCCGAGGACCGGTTGCCGCACCTGCGGCGGACCGCGTACCTGATGTGCGGTGACTGGCACCACGCCGAGGACATCACGCAGACGGCGCTGGCCAAGCTGTACGCCGTGTGGGGAAAGCGGCACCGGATCGACAACCTGGAGGCCTACGCCCACCGGGTGCTGACCCGGGCCTGCATCGACCACACCCGGCGCCGCTGGCGGCGCGAGGACCCGACCCCCGAGCTGCCCGACCGGGCCGGCCCGGGGACGGACCCCTCGCTCGGCCTCCAGATCCGGGCCGCCCTGGCCGCCCTGCCGCCGCGTCAGCGCGCGGTGGTGGTGCTGCGGTTCTGGGCGGACCTGGACATCGCGGCCACCGCCAAGGCACTCGGCTGCACCGCCGGCACCGTCAAGAGCCACAGCGCCCGGGCCCTCGTCCGGCTGCGCGAACTGCTCGGCGAGACCGACCCGTTCGGCGAGCTCGCCACCACCCCCACCCCACTGAAGGAAGCCCTGTGAGAATCGACGACGCCCTGAACGAGCACGACGAGGTCCGGACCCTGCTGGCGGCCGGGCTCGGCGCCGAACCGCCGCTGCGCGCCGACACGGTCGGCGCGGCGGTCGCGGCCGGCCGCCGCCGGGGCACGCGGCGCCGCCTCGCCCGCGCCGGCGCCGGGGTGGCGGCCACCGCCGCGCTGACCGCGCTGGTGGTGGCCACCCCCGGCACCGGTGGGGCGCCCGCCGCCCCGGGCACACCGGGCCCGGCCGCCGTGGCCGCCGCCGACCCGCTGGCCGGGCCGCTGGTCCTGGCCGGCTCGGCCGGCGACGCCCCGCAGACGCTGCGCCCGGACTCCTTCGGCCCGGGCACCGGCCGCCCCACCGACTGGACCAGCCGGCAGCTCGGCGACGCACTGGCCGGGCTGCTCCCGTCCGGTGCCACCACCGTGCGCGAGGGCGACATCCCCGGCCGGACCTTCCGGGTGGACTGGGACGGCGGCACCGGCCCGGTGGAGTTCATCGGCGGCGCCGACCGCACCGCCGACGCGCCGAAGGTCCCGTTCTGCGCCCGGATCGCCCTGCCGAAGGTCACCGCCCGGCCCGGCGTGCCCGCCCCGGCGGACGTGGTGCCGACGAACGACTGCCAGGTGGTCGAACTCGCCGACGGCGCCCGGGCGGAGACGGTCACGCTGACCTTCCCGCAGGACGGCCGCGGCTCGCAGTACGTCCGGGTGCAGCGCGCCGACGGCCGGACGGTCACCCTGCAGCAGTGGACCGCCCGCCCGGAGGCCGCCCTGGAGACCGCCGCCCTGCTGGCGATCGCCAACGATCCCGCCTGGCGGTTCTGAGCGGTCGGGGTGTCCGGGCCCGCGCCCGGACACCCCGGCCCTGCCGGTCCGGCCGTCGCCGCCGCTACTGGTCCCGCGCGGCCTGGGCGAGCTTCTCCCGGGCGTCGGCCAGGTCCTCCTCGGTGGGCGCGTCGTCCTGGGTGAGCCGGTGCCGCCAGTACCCGGCGAACTCGACGGACGGCCTGGCCAGCCCGCGCTCCTCCACCAGATGGCGGCGGAGCGCGCGGACGGCGGCGGCCTCCCCCGCCAGCCAGGCGAACGGTGTGCCGCCGGGCAGGTCGGCGGCCCGGACGGCGGCGGTCAGCGGTCCGCCGGGGGCGGCGCCGTCGCGGTGCAGCCAGTGGACGGTGAGGTCGGCCCGGCTGTCCAGCCGCTGCCGCTCGGCCTCCTCCGCGACCTCGATGAACGCGACCGCCCCGGTGCCCGGGGGCAGGGCCTCCAGCAGGGTGCCGATCGCGGGCAGCGCCGTCTCGTCCCCGGCGAGCAGTACCCAGTCGGCCTCGGCGACGGCGGTGGCGAGCGGGACGGGCCGGGCGTAGAGCTCGGACGGCCCGACCATGCCGAGCCGGTCCCCGGGCCGGGCGCGGCGCGCCCAGGCGGCGGCCGGGCCGCCGTCAGGACCGCTGTCCGGGCCGGAAGCCGGCCCGCTGTCCCCGTGCAGGACGAAGTCGATCTCCAGCAGCCTGGTACCGGGCCGGCGGCGGCGGACGGTGAAGCTGCGCAGCCAGGGCCGCTCGGCCTCGGGGACCGCGAGACAGGCCCGGTACCAGCCCATCGGGTCCTCGCTCCGTGCCGGGAGGACGGGCTCGGCCTGGCCCTCCCGGGGGAAGCAGAGTTTCACCTGCTGGTCCGGCAGCCGGCCGACGGTCTCGTCGAGGGTCTCGGCCTCGAAGGTGACCCGGGCCATCCGCGGAGTGAGCCGCTCGACCTGGGTGACCTGGATGAACGTGACGGGCAGTAGCACTGTCGAACCCTCCGGTTCCGTTCCACCGACTGATAACCTTACGCCATAAGGAGTTACCTCGACCGAGGATACTTTACGGCATAAGGAGTTGCCACCGTGGTCGTCTTCGCCGGACAGGGCGACGCCCGCCGCTCGATGTCCCTGCTCTGGCGCGCGCCGGACCGGCCCCGCACCGGGCGCAGCGGCCCCAAGCCCGGCCTGAGCGTGGACGCGATCGTGACGGCCGGCCTCGCGGTGGCCGACGCCGAGGGGATGGGCGCGCTGTCGATGCGCGCGGTCGGCGAGCGGCTGGGCCGCACCGCCATGGCCCTGTACACCTACGTGCCGGGGAAGGCCGAACTGGTCGATCTGATGCACGACCGGGCACTGGCCGAACTGCCCACCGACTACGACCTCGCCGCCGGCTGGCGGCCCGCCCTCACCACCTGGGCCGAGGACCTCTTCGCCTGCTGTCTGCGCCACCCCTGGATGCTCCAGGTCTCGCAGGCCCGCCCGGTGCTCGGCCCGTCCGAACTGGGCGCGATGGAGACGGTGCTGCGGATCCTGCACGGGACGGGCCTGGAGCCCCGGCTGCTGCGAGGCGTGGTCAGCACGCTCTGGCAGTTCGTGCGCGGGATGGCGCAGGTCGCCGCCGGCACCCGCGCGGCCGCCTCCGCCACCGGGGTGCCCGACGAGGAGTGGTGGTCCGCCCGGTCCACCCAACTCGCCGAACTCGCACCGGACTTCGCCGATCGCTTCCCCTTGCTGACCGCCCTGGAGAGCGGCGCCGCCGCCCCCGCGGCGGAGGACGGCGGCTACCTGGAGGGCCAGACCAGGGAGAGCTTCCGCACCGGCCTCGCCGTCCTGCTGGACGGGGTCGAGACCGCGGTCACCCGGCCGGACGGACGCTAGCGTGCCCGGCCGATCCGCCCGGTGACGACGGCCAGGGCGGTGCCCAGCACCACCAGCACGGCGTACCCGGCGGTCTCGTGACCGCCCGGGACCAGGTAGCGGACGAAGCCGAAGAGGCGGAAGCCCCCGAGGTGGTCGGAGAACAGGCCGCTGATCCCTCCGACGACGAGGGCGAAGCTCACGAAACCGAGCAGATTCTTCATGCCCCTGAGCCTAGAGACCCAGGTCAGCGCCGGTATCCGACTTTCGGAGCGACCTGCCGCCACCAAAGTCGCGCACCCGGCGGGCACCCGCGGCAGCGGAGAGCAGCGCGGGAGCGGCCGCCAGGGCGAAGCAGAGCGGCAGCGGCAGCCGGCCGACCAGCAGGCCGACGGTGGCGGTGCCGCCCGCCGAACCGGCGTTGAAGGCGGTGTTCACCCAGGCACCGGCCCGGGTGCGGGCCTGCGGCGCGGCCGCCTCGTCGGCCAGCAGATAGGCGGTGGTGACGGCGGGTGAGACGAACAGCCCGGCGAGGGCGACGGCCGCGGCCAGCGCCGGCAGGTTAGGCGCCAGCCCCGCGCCCGCCAGCGCCAGGCCCAGCCCGGCGGCCAGCAACGGCAGCCGGGCCCGGTTCGGGGCGGACCAGGTGACGGCGCCGTAGGCGAGACCGCCGACGGCGCTGCCAGCCGAGAGCGCCGCCAGAATCCAGGCCACCGCCCCGGCCTGGCCGCGCGCCTCCGCGAAGGCCACCACCATCAGGTCCAGCGCGCCGAGCGCCAGCCCGGTCGCGGCCGAGGCGAGCACCGCCCGGCGCAGCGCTCCCCCGCCGCCCGGGCGCTCCCCGGACACGGCCGGCCCGGTCCCGTCCACCTCCCGCGCGACGGGGGTGGAGACCAGCGCCAGGGTGCCGGCGAGGACGAGTCCGGCACCCGCCGCCACCGCGGCCGCCGGACCGGCGACCGTGAGCAGCAGACCCACCAGCAACGGGCCGCTGACGAACAGCAGTTCCTCGGCGACGGTGTCCAGGCTGTACGCGCGCTGGAGCAGTGCCCGGTCCGGCAGCAGCCGGCGCCACAGCGTCCGCATCACCGGCCCGAGTGGCGGGGTGCAGGCACCGGCGGCGACCACCAGAGCGCCCGTCAGGACCGGCGGCGCGCCCGGCCGCCAGGTGGCGCAGGCCACCAGGGCCAGCAGCCCGGCGTACAGCGCGGCCATCGGCGGCAGCGCGCGCCGGGGACCGTACCGGTCGACCAGGGCGGCCCGGGTCGGCGAGAGGAAGACGCTGGTCAGCCCGAACAGGGCCAGCACGGTGCCGGCCACCGCGTAGGAGCCGCCGGAGTCCCGGACGGCCAGCATCATCGCGAGCGGGACCATCCCGTACGAGAGCCGGCCCAGCAGGGCGGCGCCGAAGGTGCGGCGGGCGTGCGGGGTCCGCAGGACGGCGGCGTAGGAGGGGGTGTGCGAAGACCGCGAAGACGAAGGCGGCGAAGACTGCGAAGACAAGGAGACGTTCCTCGGCGGAGGCGGGCAGGGCGGGGCCGTACCCGAAGGCGTGCGGGGACACCGGAGCGCCGTGCCCGGCGAGGGGGCACGGTCGTGGCGGGTCCACTACGCACGGGGGAGGAACATGCCCGGTACCGTACCAGGCCCGCCGTCCGCCCCGGCAGCCCGGGGCGGACAGCGGCAGGGTCCCTAGGGAGCAGCGCCCCGGGGAGGGGCCCGGACGGAGCAGCGGGCCGGGCGGGCGGACGGCCACGCGGGTACGTTCGCCGTGTGCAGCAGATGTCCTCCCAGGTCAGAAGGCTGGCGGCGGTTTCCGTCGGCCCGGCGCTGGTACTCGCCGCCGTGGCTCCGGTCGCCTCCGGGCAGGACTCGGCCACCGTGGTCGGCGGCGAGCGGCTGGCCCGCTCCACCGTCCAGGTGGCGCCGCTGGCCGGGGCGCCCGCGCTGCCGTCGACGCTGACCGGGCGGTCCTGGCTGGTGGCCGACGCGACGAGCGGGGAGGTGCTGGCGGCGCGCGACGCCCATCTCCCGATGCCGCCCGCCAGCACGCTGAAGATGCTGTTCGCGGACACCGTGCTGCCCCGGCTGGACCGGTCGCTGGAGCACAAGGTCACGTCGGCCGAGCTGGCCGGACTGGGCCCGGGCAGCAGCCTGGTCGGCATCAAGGAGGACCTGCCGTACCGGGTCGAGGACCTCTGGCGGGGCGTGTTCCTCAGCTCCGGCAACGACGCGGTGCACGTGCTCGCCCATCTGAACGGCGGCCTCGCCCTGACCGTCGCCCAGATGCAGGACCGCGCCGAGGCGTTGCAGGCCCGGGACACCCATGTGGTCTCCCCCGAGGGTTACGACCAGGACGGCCAGGTGTCCTCGGCCTACGACCTGACGCTGTTCGCCCGGGCCGGCCTGCGCAACAAGGACTTCCGCACCTACTGCTCCACCCGCACGGCCCGTTTCCCGGGCGGGGTGGACAAGCTGACCGGTCTGCGCACCTCGTTCGACATCGCCAACACCGACCGGCTGCTGGGCAGGTACCCCGGGCTGATCGGGGTGAAGAACGGCTACACCACCAACGCCGGCGCCACCTTCACCGGGGCCGCCGTACGCGGCGGCCGCACCCTGCTGGTGACGGTGATGCACCCGGAGTCGCAGCAGCAGGTGTACGACGAGGCGGCGAGCCTGCTCGACTGGGGGTTCGCGGCGGCGGGCCGGGTCGAGCCGGTCGGCCGCCTGGTGGACGAGGCCGGTGCCGACGCACCCGCCTCCTCCGCCCCGGCCGGGGTCCTGCCGCGCGCGATCCGGCAGGCCGACCACGCGCTCGGCCCGGGCGGCTGGACGGCGGTCGCCTTCTCCGTGGCCCTGGCGCTCTGGGCCTCGGGGCGCGCGCTGGCCCGCCGCCGGCACGGCGCCCCGGCCGTCACCGAGACGGCGGTCACCGAGACCGCCGCTGCCGGAACCGCCGCCGAGGCCGTGACGCCGTCCCTCCCCCTCACCCGGGCGGAGGTCACCGCCCTCGGCGGCTCGACGGTGGTCGGCGGCGGCCGTCGCCGACCGGGTCGGCGGGCCCGGACGCTGCTGGTGTCGGCCCGCCGCCGGCTGCGCGCCCGTCGGCACCGCTGACCGGCCAGCGGCCGTCGGCCCCCGGTGGTCCGACCGCGGGCGCACGGTGCGGGCCGCCCCCGGCCGTGGCGGGACGCCGGGCCGATGACGCCTAGACTTCCGGCCATGAGCGCCGCCACACCCCCCAGCCCGCAGGAGAGGCTCGAACGCCTCGTCCGGCTCTCCGCCGGGAGCTACCTGCTCGTCACCACGTACAAGAAGGACGGCACCGGCGTGCCGACCCCGGTCTGGGTGGTCCGTGACGGCGACGCGCTCGGCATCTGGACCGTCGCGGACTCCTGGAAGGTCAGGCGGATCCGCAACCGCGCCGACGTCCTGGTCGGCCCGTGCGACGTCCGGGGCAACCCGACCGGCGAGCAGTACCCGGCCACCGCCGAGATCCTCGGCCCCGAGCGCACCGCCGCCTACCGGACGCTGCTGCGCCAGAAGTACGGACTGCTGGGCGTGCTCACCCTGCTCGGCAGCCGGCTGCGGCGCGGCGAGCGGGCGACCGTCGGCATCCGGCTCACCCTGACGGACTGAGGGTACGCTCCACCCGCATGACCCCGCCCTCCTGGCTCGTCCCGCACTGGCCGCTCACCCTCACCACACCGCGTCTGACGCTGCGCCCGCTCGCCGCGCCCGACCTGCCGGCCCTCGCCGAGCTGTGCCGCGACCCGGAGGTCCGGCGCCACCTCGGCGGCCCGGTGCCCGAGGAGCGGATCGCCGTCCGGCTCGCCGCCGCCGAGGGGGCGCCGGGCGCCTTCGCGGTCACGGCCCGCACGGACGGCCCACGCCCGGAGGCCGGACCGCTCCTGGGACTGGTCAGCCTGGACGCCGACCACCGGGCGGCCGGACGCACCGAGCTGAGCTACCAGTTCCTCCCCCGCCACCAGGGCCGCGGCCAGGCCCGCGAGGCGGTGGCCGAAGCCGTCCGCTGGGCCGTCGCGACCGCCCCGGCAGGGTGGCCGGTGGTCGCCGTGACCCAGGCCGCCAACACCCGCTCCCGGTCACTGCTGGAACACCTCGGCCTCCGCCCCGCCGAGCGGCTCACCGAGTACGGCGAGCCGCAGGTGCTGTACATCCTCCCAGCGCCTGGCGACAGTTGACCCTCCGTCAGGTAGTGGACCGGGCGGCGGGCCGTCCGCCGCGCGGCTCTTCGAGGTCCACGGCCACCGGTCCGGCCCCGATCCGTGCCGCGCGGGCCGGTCATGATTCCCGGCTCTGTCGAAGATCTTGTGATGCTCGGGGTGCTCGACAAATGGAGTAGACGCCCCAGGGATACTGCTTGTCATGGCCGTCACCCAGCAGCTTGCCCGAGTCTCGGTGGAGTATCTCGAAGCCTGTCGAACGCGCGCCGAGGAGTCGTCCGATGGCGATCATCAGTGGGACCCGCCAGCGGCTGACAGCCTCGACCTGGACTGGGCCCCGTCAATGCTTGCCCGCGTGTGCGAGATCGCGGGAGTTGACGACTCCCGCCTCGCTGGGCTCAGGCGGGCCACCGACGGCGGCGCGGTGCTGGATGTCGGCTTCCTCGCTGACCCGCACATCGGGCCCTTCGGGCCCGCGCCGGCAGCCCTCGCGCCTTTCGAAGTCGAGCGAGTCTCCGACCTGGTCACAGGGATCGACTTCCAGGCCGCTCTGGCGGCGCTGCCGTCCGACGATCATGCGGCAGGGGCGCTGATCGCCGCTGAAGATGGCTTTCGAGGGCTCAGAACGTATCTGACGGTCCATTTCGACGCGCTTCGCGAGTTCTATGCGGAAGCCTCGAAGCGGGGCCTTGCCGTCGTCTTGTGGTGGGACTGATCTCCCGGGTCGACTGGTGACCGCTCGCTGACTTGCCCGAAGGAGTGGGTGAATCAGTCCCCGAGGAGTATCCGTCGGCGGAGAAGGTCGAGGTTGGCGCGGCCGTAGTCCTTGCGCTTGATCAGCTTAAAAGTTACGTGGAATCTGCCGGGGATGATCATGTCTCCTCGGTGTAACCACGGACTTGGGAGATGGCTTGAGCGGCACGATGGTGCTGACGGAGAAGTGGCCGGTGCTGGGCCGACATGAGCAGGCAGCGGCCTGGTTGGAGATCTGGACCGATCTCGGGCATGCGCCCCGCACGATCGACGCCTACGCCCGCGGAATGGCCGAGTACCTGCTGATGTGCGAGCGGGAGACTGTCGACCCAGTCACCGCGAACCGCGCGCATATCGCCTTCTGTGTAAGGGAGTTGACATCGCGGCCGAGCCGTCGCGGTGCGAACGTCGTCTTGTGGACGGTCACGCGATTCGGCTCTGTCGAAGATCTTGTGATCGGACCCGTGTCTGCCAGGTGGCATGACGGGTTGTCACTGGTGTGGTTCGCGAAGTATTGAGGCTGTTCTTCCTCATTTGTCTGCTGTTGTAGTCGAGTGCGTACAGCAGTCGGCCGCCGAGATCGTCCTTCATGCCCATGCGCGTGCGGCTGGTGGCGTGTGCCCGCAGTGCCGAAGATCGTCGCGGCGCGTGCACGGTCGCTCTGTCCGTCGTCTGGCGGATGCGGCGATCGGGGGCCAGTCGGTGGTCGTCGAGCTGCTGGTCCGCCGCTTCCGCTGCCTGAACACCGCTTGCGCTGCGGTGACGTTCGCAGAACAGATCGAGGGGCTGACCTCCCCGCACGCCCGCAAGACCCCGCTACTTCGGTCGATCCTGACGCCCGTCGCCTGCACGCTCGCTGGCCGTTCCGGTGCACGCTTTGCCGCACTGCTGGGTATCCGCGTTGCGAAAGACACCCTGCTTCAGCTGCTTCGCTCAATGCCCGAGCCACCAGCAACTCCAGTGCGAGTACTAGGGGCTGATGACTTCGCGCTACGTAGAGGCGACTCGTATGCCACCGTGTTGGTGGACCTGGAAGCGCGTCGACCGATCGACGTGCTGCCGGGCCGGGAGGCCGGACCCCTGGCCACCTGGCTGGCCGAGCACCCGGAGGTCGAGATCATTTGCAGGGACCGGGCCGGCGCCTACGCGGACGGTGCCAGAACCGGCGCACCGCAGGCCGTCCAGGTAGCCGACGGCTGGCACCTCTGGCGAAACCTGGCGGAGGCGGTCGAGAAGACCGTCGGCTCACACCACTCCTGCATCCGTTCCGCGTTCGCCGCGAGTCGGCCCGAAGAGCCGGGCCTGTCGGATGCTGCCGCCCGGCCCTTCAACCCTCCAGATGGGATACGCGATGTCCTCGGTCTCCCGAGGCGCCTGGTCGCCCGCACCAGGGAACGCTATGCGGCGGTGCAGGAACGACTGGCCGACGGCAAGTCGCTGGCCGCGATCGGCCGGGAGCTCCGGCTGGACCATTCCACCGTGCGCCGCTTCGCCCGCGCTGGCGAAATCGACGAGCTGCTCGTCAAGGCGGTCAACCGGCAGTCCATCCTCGACAAGTACAAGTCCTACCTGCACCAACGCTGGAATGAGGGCTGTCACGACATTCCCCTGCTTCACCGTGAACTCCGGGAACTCGGGTTCCCCGGAGGCGTCCAGACCGTCCGCCGCCACCTCCGGGAAGCCAAGCAACACGGCCTCCCATCGGTATCTCGGCCCGTCCCGAGGCCCCGCCGAGTGGTCCGCTGGATCATGACCGACCCAGCCCGCCTCACCGCCGACGACGCTCAGGAGCTCAAGGAGATCCGGGCCGACTACCCTCACCTCGATGCCACGGCCGGGCACGTCCGAGACTTCGCCGCCATGCTCCATGACCGACGCGGCGACCTGCTGCCCGAGTGGATGACCCGAGTTCTCGCCGACGACCTTCCAGCTCTCCACTCCCTGGTCACTGGCCTCCGCCGCGACCAGGACGCCGTCGCCGCGGGACTGTCCAGCACCTGGAGTTCGGGCCAGGTCGAAGGCCATGTCACGCGAATCAAGCTCCTCAAGCGCAAGGGCTACGGCCGTGCCAACCTCGACCTGCTCCGTCGGCGCATACTCCTCGCACCCTGACCCAGTCCGCTCCAGATCGCAAGATCGCTCCCGTCGTGCCGGGCTGTCGGACGCATGGGCGAAGATCTGCGTCATGACGGTGACTGCTGCTGACTACCTGTGGTTCGAGGACAGATTCCCAGACCTGGCCGAGGCGTACTGCTTCACGCTCGTGAACGACCTTGCGCCCTCCGAACTGCTGCAACGCCTCAAGGGGCAAGAACACCCCGCGCTGTCCGGAGTGACAGCAGTCGTCGAGGCCGCCTACGACCTGGGCGATACGCAGCAGCTGGTCGCGATGGCCGGCCTCGGCTCGTGGACCTTGATGATCGAGCCGAACGGCTATCTCGGTGTCAGCGAGGAATGGGCTTTGCCGGCCTCTGCTGGAACCACCTGGATCTCGCACTTCTGCAACGTCAACGGCTTGGACTCGTTCCTCTGGGCCGAGGATGCCGCGATGCGCTTGGCCTTCGAGCCGATGTTCCCCGACTCCCGTTGGGGCAACACCCCCGATGACCAACTGGAGAGGATGCACCGCGTCGGCTTCCACTTCGGCGCCGACGAGCCGGAGATCGACCAGTCGGTGGCCGCGGCCTTCGCCCTCGCGGACGCGATGACCGAAGTTCGTCTGACGCCGGGGTTCCTTGAGACAACCACATTCACCTGCGGGTCTGTCAAGATCCGCTGATTCCAGCAGGGCCTTGCCCACAACATCGAGGTTCTGCACGACTCTGATCACAAGATCTTCGCCAGAGCCTGATTCCCCTCCGCCAATAATAGCTCGCCATCAATACGATCGTATGGGTTACGATCACTTTCAAAGCGGCGGACAGCGGCGGACGGAGTGCACGATGAGGATCCTGGCTCTCGGCGGCCCCGGAGCGATGGGGGCCGTAGCGGTCCGCGTGGCGGCCGGGCTCCCCGGCGTCACCGAGATCGTGGTGGCCGACAGAAACCTCGACGCGGCCCGGGCACTGGTCCGTCGGCTCGCCGGCACCGGAGGCACGCCGATGCGGGCGCTCACGGTGGACGTGACCGACGACGCCGCGCTGCGGGCCGCGCTCGACGGTGCGGACGTCGTCCTCAACACCGTCGGTCCGTACTACCGCTTCGGCATGACCGTGCTGCGGGCCGCGATCGCGACCGGAACCCACTACCTGGACATCTGCGACGACTGGGAGCCGACCCTGCGGATGCTCGACCTGGACGGGGAGGCCCGGGCCGCCGGGGTCTGCGCCGTGGTGGGCATGGGCGCCAGCCCCGGGGTCAGCAACCTGCTGGCCGCCCGCGCCGTCCGGCGGCTGGACCACCTCCAGGACCTGTACACCGCCTGGCCCGTCGACGTCTCCGGCAGCGGGGACGACGAACAGCTGAGCGACCCCGATGGGCGCCCCGGCGCGGCCGCCGTGCACTGGATGGAGCAGATCAGCGGGGACGTGGCGGTGGTCAGCGGCGGGCGGCTCGTCCACCGACGGCCGCTGCTGCCGGTCACCCTCGCCGTCCCCACCGGACGCTCCGGCACGGCCTACACCGTCGGACATCCCGAGCCGGTCACCCTGCACCGCAGTTTCCGTCCGGCCGGCGAGGCCGCCAGTCTCATGGTCGTCACCCCGGGCACGGTGGCCTACCTCGACGTCCTGCGCCGCGACATCGACGCCGGAAGACTCACCAACGAGACCGCCGCGGCCGACCTGGCCAAACCCTCACCGCTTCGCACACTGCGGGCCACGGCGGGTGCCGTGGCCCGCAAGGGGCCCGGGTCGCTGCCGCCGTTCTTCGCCGCCGCGACGGGCTCCCGCCACGGCCGCCCGGTCACCGTTCTGGCCCGGCTCGCCGATACACCCGGCGCCTCGGCGCTGATCGACGACATGGCGGAGGCGACCGGGATCCCGCTGGCGCTGGGGCTCGCGCAACTGCTGGACGGCACCGCCCGCCGCCCCGGCGTCCACCCGCCGGAGACCGCCATCGACGCCGAACGCTTCTTTCTCGATCTGGCGCGCCACGTGCCCGCCCTTCCCGGTGGCGCCGGCCCGCTCGACGGCGTGGCCATCGACGTGACCCCGATCGGGTGAAGCAGGAGACACGAGTCCCGAACCGGGAGAAGTCGCCACGCCCCCACCACCGGCGTCGACCTGGCCGGACGGGCCGTCCGCCGCGGTGCGGCGGCGCGGGTTCCGGCCGGACAGCCCGCTGGGACGCGCCTTCCCGAGCTGAGACGATCACCAGGACCGTACGAACGACCGCAGGAGTGGGGAACATGACCGGTCTGGTGCTGCTCGGCGTCCTGGCGCTCGTCATCGGAGGGTGCGCATGTGTGGTGTGGGCGGAACGCGGCGGGCCCCGCTGGGTCCGCGCCGTGGCGGCCGTGACGCTCGCCGCGGGCTCGCTGCTGCGCCGCTCCGGGAAGAACCGGCGCCGGAGCCTGAACCGGAGCTCCGGCGACGGCGACGGCGGTGACTAGGAACGTCCTTCGGCACGCCCCGAACCGGGCCGCCCGCGCTTCGCGCGGGCGGACGCCGACTCCGACGACCTCGTCCCGCGCGGATCAGGCGAGGTTCTTCTCCAGGGCCGCGAGGTAGTTGCGCATGAAGTGGTCGCGCACACCGTCGCCGGCCGGGGCGAACGCGTCGGCGGTCAGGCCTTTCGCCCGGTCGGCGAGACCGCCGGCCAGGCTCATCGAGTCGTGCATCCTGCCCGCGGAGTCGATGTACTTGAGCGTGTCGACATGGGTGAAGGCGGGCTCGGGCGGCAGCTGCGGAACGATGTCGTTGTTGTTGACGAAGCGGTACATCCGGTCCTTGAAGCCCTGGTTGCAGGCGGCGGCCAGGGTGCGGTCGCAGGTGCGGGGCTGGCCGAAGGTGTAGACACCGTCCGCCCGCAGGCGCGGCTCCTCCAGGTACATGCGCGCTCCGACGAGCATCGCCAGCGCGCCGCCGAGGCTGTGGCCGGTGAACCAGACACTCTGACCGTCCGTGCGCAGTTCGGCGAGCGTCTTCCGGACGTCGGGGAAGACGGATTCGAGGGCCTCGGCGAAGCCGTAGTGGACGTAGCCGGTCCGGGCGGGGCCGGGCCAGGGCGGGGTGGTGGCGTCGGAGAGCCAGTCCCGGATCTCCCGCGGTTCGGTGCCCCGGAACGCGGTGACGATCATGTAGTCGCCGGCCATCGTGTAGGCCTGGGTGTCCTCGAGCGGGAAGGGCGGCGTGAAGCCGGTCCGGTGGTGGCGCACCGTGGTGAAGCCCCAGGCGCGGGCCTGCTCCTCGATGGTGTCCTCGTCCTTGTAGGCGAGGTCGGCGGCCCTGGCCAGCCAGTAGGCCTGGGAGAGGCTGTAGCCCTCGGCGTGGTGGTCGACGGCGGTGGGCACCGGCATGGTGCGGCTCCTTCTCGAAACTCCGGTCGGCACCGCTCCGAGCAGGCCGACGGCACGGGTGTCGCCCCCTGTCGTACCGGCCCGAGCCCGTCGGCCTCGGCCACCGCGCCCCGCGCATCACCCGAAAGGCCACAGGCGGCCGACCGTCTGCCGGAGAGACCCGGCCCACCGGTCGTCCGTCTGCCCACCCGCCGCGCCACCGGGACGGCACCGGCGGTTCCGGTTGTCGTCAGCGAGCAGCGGGGGTTGACTTCCGGTCAATCGAAGGCCGAAACCCTCTTCTGAGCACCAATCAATCCCCAAAGGCGACTGGGGCGTTCGAAGACATGCCATCCTTAGTGCCATGTGAGGCGTGAAATTTCACATTCCACTAATACTCCTGGAAGAGGACCTGATGAAGCGCACCCTCGCCGCCGCCCTCGTCGGCGCCGCCGCACTCACCACCCTGGGCACCGCAACGGCCTCGGCCGCCCCCCTCACCACCTCGACCCCCACGACCACGTGCGCCGCCGGCTTCGCCGGAGTCCTGGCGACCACGATCTGCGCCGACGTCACCGACAACCAGGTGAAGTTCTACGGCTTCGCCGACACCGACCCCCGCTGGTCGGCCCGTCAGGTGGCGTTCAGCCTCTCCGGCTCCGTGGTGGGCGGCGCCTCGCTCGGCACCCTCAACACCAGCGTCCTGGTCCCGCGCGGCGGCACCCGCGTCGGCGACGTGACCGGCACCGCCCCGTGCGGCTCCAGCGTCACCGGCGAGTTCAAGGTCACCGAGTGGGGCTGGGCGCCGTCCACCGCCACCGTGACCGTCCCGGTCACCTGCTGACGGCACGCCCGCCACCCGGGCCGGCCCGACGGCGGCCGGCCCGGGTGATCCCCCCGGGGGGGGGGGAAGCGCGAGTCGGCGTCGCCGTTCCAGGAGAGGACCGCGAGCGGCCCGTGCCGGTCGTCCTGCGGGGACCGTCCTGGCGCGCAGATCACCGAGCAGTGGCAGCGCAGTGGACGACCCCGGCCGGCCCGACGGGGTGCCCCGGAGCGTACGGCGCGGCCGTCCGGCGTACCGCAGGCCGGCGTCCGTCCGTCGGGCGCGGGCCGCAGGCGGGCCGGCGCTAGCGTCGCGGGCATGGAGATTCTGGTCACCGGCGGTGCCGGTTTCATCGGGGCGGCGGTCGTGCGCGGGCTGGTCGCGGCCGGGCACACGGTTCGGGTGCTGGACGCGCTGCTGCCCGCCGTTCACCCCGAGGGGCGGCCGCCGGACCTGCCGGACGGGGTGGCCTTCCATCGCGGGGACGTACGGGACGCTTCCTCGGTGGAGCAGGCGCTGGCGGGGGTGGACGCGGTCTGCCACCAGGCCGCGATGGTCGGCCTGGGGCTGGATCTCGACGACGCGCCGGAGTACGTGGGCTGCAACGGCCTGGGGACGTCCGTGCTGCTCGCGGCGATGGCCCGGGCCGGGACGCGCCGGCTGGTGCTGGCCGGCTCCATGGTGGTGTACGGGGAGGGCCGGTACCGCTGCCCGGACCACGGTGACGTGGCGCCCGGCCCACGCCGCCCGGTGGACCTGGACGCGGGGCGGTTCGAGCCGCCCTGTCCGCGGTGCGGCGCCGCGCTGCTGCCCGGCCTGGTCAACGAGGAGGCTCCCGGCGACCCCCGCAACGTGTACGCCGCGACCAAGCTCGCCCAGGAGCATCTCGCCGCGTCCTGGGCCCGCGCCACCCGGGGGTCGGTGCTGACGCTCCGCTACCACAATGTCTACGGACCGGGGATGCCGCGTGACACCCCGTACGCCGGGGTCGCCTCGCTGTTCCGTTCCGCGCTGGCCCGGGGTGAGGCGCCCCGGGTGTTCGAGGACGGACGGCAGCGCCGGGACTTCGTCCACGTGGCCGACGTGGCGGCGGCCAACCTGACCGCGCTGGAGGCCGTCGGCACCCGGCCCCCGGGCACCGTCCGGGCGTACAACGTGGGCAGCGGCGGCGTGCACACGGTGGGCGAGATGGCCGTCGGGCTGGCGGCCGCGTACGGCGGCCCGGCGCCGGTGGTGACCGGCGAGTACCGGCTCGGCGACGTCCGGCACATCACCGCGGACTCCACGCGGCTGCGCGCCGAGCTCGGCTGGCGGCCGCGCGTCCCGTTCCACGAGGGCATGGCGGAGTTCGCCGCAGCACCTTTGCGGGTCTGAGCGGTCCGGCGGCCGGGGTACCGGGAGGGCGATCGCGGAGCGGCGGCCCCCGGCGGGGTGGTGGTCCCGTCACCGGCGGCCACGGCGGCAGGCCCCGTTCGGGCTCCGTCAGATCCGCGCGATCCGCCGAACGGTTCAACGGACGACCCCGGTCGGCGCCACGTTGGACCTCCGTCAGGAGCGGGTGCGGCCGGGACGGACCCCACCGCCGTTAGCGTGGCCGGCGTGACCTCTCCCCACTCACTCTCCGTCGATGTCGTGCTGCCGTGTCTCGACGAGGCCGCGGCCCTGCCCTGGGTACTCGGGCGGATTCCCCCGGGCTGGCGGGCCGTCGTGGTGGACAACGGCTCCCGGGACGGCTCGCCCGAACTGGCCCGCTCCCTGGGCGCGACCGTCGTCGAGGAGCCCCGGCGCGGCTTCGGCGCCGCCTGCCACGCCGGGCTGTCGGCGGCCACCGCCGAACTGGTCTGCTTCCTCGACTGCGACGGCTCGCTCGACCCCGCCCAACTCCCCCTGGTCACCGGGCCCGTGGCGGCCGGAACGGCGGACCTCGTGCTCGGCCGCCGCCGTCCCGCCACCTGCGGGGCCTGGCCGCTGCACGCGCGCCTGGCCAACACCGTCCTGGCCCACCGGCTGCGGGCCCGCACCGGAGCGCCGCTGCACGACCTCGGCCCGATGCGGGCCGCCCGCCGCGAGCGGCTGCTGGCCCTGGGCCTGGGCGACCGGCGCTCGGGCTACCCGCTGGAGATGGTGCTCGCCGCCTCGGCGGCCGGAATGCGGATCGCCGAGACCACCGTCGACTACCTTCCGCGCTCCGGCCGGTCCAAGGTCACCGGCACACTGCGCGGCACCCGGCAGGCGGTACGCGACATGAGCGCCGTACTCGCCGCTCCCCCGCCGACCCTGCTGGTGATCGCCAAGGCCCCGGTGCCTGGCCGGGTGAAGACCCGGTTGACCCCGCCCTGCACGCCGGAGCAGGCGGCCGGCCTCGCCGAGGCGGCGCTCACCGACACCCTGCACACGCTGTCCACCGTCCCGGCCGGGCCGCGCCTGCTGGTCCTGGACGGCGAGCCCGGCGCCTGGCTGCCACCCGGGTGGCGAGTGGTGCCGCAGCGTGGTGGCGGGCTCGACGAGCGGCTCGCGGCGGCCTTCGCACACGCCGCCCGGCTCGCCCCCGCGGCACCCGCGCTGCTGGTCGGGATGGATACCCCACAGCTCACCGCGCCGATGCTGGCCGAGCCGCTCTCGGCGGTCCGCCGGGCCGGGGTGGACGCCTGGTACGGCCCGGCGGCCGACGGCGGCTTCTGGGCCCTCGGCCTGGCCCGGCCCACGGAGCAGCTGGCCCGGCGTCTGCTGCTGGGCGTGCCGATGTCCACCCCCGGCACCGGCGCGGCCCTGCTCGAACGGCTCCATGGCGCAGGCCTCGTGGCAGCCCGGCTGCCCGAACTCACCGACGTGGACACCGCCCGCGACGCCCGCGCGGTGGCGGCGGCCGCACCGCACAGTCGGTTCGCCACACACCTGCGATCGATCCGCCTCACCCCCGAGGTGACCGGTTGAGCCTCGCCACCGCCTGGGTCGACGACCCCTTCGCCGAGGCCGTCCGCACCGGACGCGGACCGCTCTGGCTGCGCCTCGGCGACGGCGGGCGGATCAGCCTCGACATCGAACGCTGGTGCGCGCCCGCCGGCGGCGCGGACCACGGCCTCCTGCTGCGCTGCCTGCACACGTCCGCGCCGGTGCTGGACCTCGGCTGCGGGCCCGGGCGGCTGGTGGCCGCCCTGTCGGCCCTCGGCGTGCCCGCGCTCGGCGTCGACGTGACCGGCGCGGCCGTCGACCGCACCGTGGGGATCGGCGGTGCCGCGCTCTGCCGCTCGGTGTTCGACCGGCTGCCCGCCGAAGGCCGCTGGGGTGCCGCGCTACTGGCCGACGGCAACCTCGGCATCGGCGGCGACCCGGACACCCTGCTCCGGCGCTGCGCCGAACATCGCCCCGGTCGGCCTGTTGCTGGTCGAGGTCGAGGCAGAGGAGATCGACGAGCGCTGCACCGCGCGGGTCGAGGGCCCCGGTGGACGCCTCGGCCCGGCATTCGCCTGGGCCCGCCTCGGCGCGGCCGCCACCGCGCGGCGCGCCCGGGCGGTGGGGCTCGTCGAAACCGAGTGCTGGACGTCCCACGGCCGTCGCTTCCTCGCCCTGCGGAAGGCGGCCCCACCGGGTGAGCCGCCGCGTCCCGCTCAGCCGGGCACCGGCGGCACGGTGGCGCGTGCGGGGGCCGGCCGCCGGCGCAGCAGCCCGCCCGCGAGCACGCAGACCAGGGCCGCACCGTAGGCGGCCTGCTGGACGTCGGGACCGCCCTCCAGGTAGAGGAGCTGACCGGCGGCGGGGACCGCCAGCCACTCCCAGCGTCCGTCGAGTGCGACCAGCGCCACCACCAGCAGCCCGTACCAGGGGTAGCCCGGCGCGACCACCAGCAGCGCCGAACCGGTGACCAGCAGCGCACCGCCCCAGGGGCGGGCCGGGTCGCCGTACCGCAGCACCCACAGCACCACGGCCGCCAGGACCAGGCCGGCCGCCCAGGGCGCGAGCCGGTCCGGCAGCACCAGCCGCAGCAGGCCGAAACGGTCGATCCGGCTCTGGTCGTAGCCCTCCTCCCGCAGGTAGCCGGGCAGGTATCCCAGCACCCCGGCACCGGAGGCGGCGACATACGGCAGGTAGGCGGCGGCGAACGCAGCGAACGCGGAGCCGGCGAGGGCCAGGTCACGCCCGGTCGGCCGGCGGGACAGGACGCCGGACAGGGCACCGGGCAGGGCCAGCCCCGGCAGCAGCTTGGTGGCGACGGCCGCGCCGAGCAGCGCACCCCCGGCCGCGGCCCGCCGCCGCGCGGCGCAGCCGAGGCCCGCGACCATCAGCAGCGCGCCGAGCGTGTCGACGTGCGCGTCGTTCACCGACCACACCGCGACGCCCGGGCACCAGCCCCACAGCGCCGCCCGCCGGTCGCCGCGTCCGACGAGCACCAGGACACCGGTGGTCGTCACCGCCAGCAGGGCGCCGCCTGCCTGGACGCCGCGCACCCCGCCGCCGAAGGGGTGCACGGCGGTGAACCACACCTCGGCCACCGGCGGGTAGATGGTGTGCACGGCGGGCCGGTTGATGCGGGTGCAGTCGCCGTCCGCCGTACGCCGCTCGTCCCAGCTCGTACACGGCCCGCCGGGCGGGAACAGCCCCGGGTCGCGCAGCCGGGCCAGCGCCGGGTCGTCCGGCGCGTGTGCGTACGGCGAGACACCGGCCGCCTGGACCCTGCCGTCCCAGACGTAGCGGTAGGCGTCGTCGCTGGTGCGCGGCGGCGCGAGCAGGCCGGTCGCGGCGACGGCGACGCTGCCCGCCAGGACGAGCGGCGCGACGTACCGGCCCCGCACCCGCCGCAGCAGGAGGACGGCGAGGGCGAACAGCGCGGCGTCGACGGCGTACCAGCCGTAGAGCGGGGCGCGGTCGGCGAGTGTGCCACCGCCGGTGACGGTACCGCAGAGGGCGGCCACCAGGGCGGCCAGGGCGGCGGCGCAGGGCAGAAGGGTTCGGGTGGGCACCCGCCCACCCTCCCACCGGACGGCGGCGCCCAACCGGAGCGGCAGGCCGCCATTCGGATTCCGTCAGCACGTCGAAGCGCGCCCGGGCGGACCGGGCGCGCTTCGATGAAGCGGTGCGATCGAACTCCTCCGGCGCCCGGCGCCGCTACGACCCGCCGCTGCCCGCCCCGCCGGGTTTCCTGCGCCGCGGTCCGTTCCGTGACGGCGCGTTCGGCTCGCGGCTGCACGAGCCCCGCACCACCGTCGTCCTCGGGCGGTGGCTGGGCGCGGCCGTGCTGGTCTGCTTCCTGACCGGCCTGGCCAGCCATCTGCTCCAGAACCCGCCCTCCTGGCTGGCCGGCCACCTGCCGGCGCGCCCGGTGAACGGCTACCGGGTCACCCAGGGCCTGCATGTGATCGCCGGCCTGGCGGCGATCCCGCTGGCCGGGGCGAAGCTCTGGACGGTCTACCCACGGCTGTTCGAGTGGCCGCCGGCCCGCAGCGTCCTGCACGGGCTGGAGCGGCTCGGCATCGCCGTGCTGGTGGCGGCGACACTGCTGGAGCTGTTCACCGGACTGCTGAACAGTCTGCAGTGGTACCCGTGGCCCTTCCCGTTCCGGCAGACCCACTTCTGGCTGGGCTGGCTGGCCGCCGGCGGGCTGCTGGTGCACATCGCGGTGAAGGCACCGCTGATCGCCCGGCACTGGCTGCGGCCCGCGACCGGTCTGGCGGAGCGCCGGGCCCTGCTCGGCGCGGTGACCCTCGCCGTCGCCGCCGTCACCCTCACCACGGCCGGGCAGACCGTGCCCTGGCTGCGCCGGCTGGTCCTGCTCGCGCCGCGCCGCCCGGACATCGGCTCACAGGGGCTGCCGGTCAACCGCACCGCCGCGCAGGCCGGCACCGTCACCACCCCACCCGACTGGCGGCTGTGGGTGGACGGCCCGCGCCCGTACGAGCTGACCCTCGCCGAGCTGGCGGAACTTCCTCAGTACGAGGCCGAGTTGCCAGTCTCCTGCGTGGAGGGCTGGAGTGCGCTGGCACGCTGGTCCGGCGTCCGGGTGGCCGATCTGGTCGCGCGCTCGGGCGCGCCCGCCGGCTCCGGCGTCCGGGTCACCTCGCTGGAGGCCGAGGGGCCGTACCGGGTCATGGAGATGCCGGCCCAGTACGTCGACGATCCGCTGACCCTGCTGGCCCTGCGGGTCAACGGCGAGGTCCTGGACGCCGACCACGGCTACCCGGCCCGGATCATCGCGCCGAACCGGCCCGGCGTGCTCCAGACCAAGTGGGTCGCCCGGCTGGAGGTGCTCCGATGAGCGGGTGGCTGCGCGGCACCGCGCTGGCGGGCGGCCTCGCCCTGATCGGGTACGGACTGTACGGGATGCTCGGTGACCCGTACATCACCGATCCGCTGAGCGTCCTGGTCTGGGCGGTGGGGGCGCTGGTGCTGCACGACGGGCTCTGGGTGCCGCTGCTCTGCCTGGTGGGCGCCTGCGCCGCGCACGGGCCAGTGCTGCGCGGCTGGCTCGTCGTCGCCGCGGCGCTCACCGCCGTCGGGTTTCCGGCCGTCCTGCGCTCCGGGGACGACCACGGCAATCCGTCGTTGCTGCCGCTGCCGTACCTGCGCAACTGGCTCCTGCTGCTGGCGGCCACCGCCGTGCTCGCGCTGGTCGTCGCGCGGGCCCGGCGGTGGCGGGCCGGTCGGGGCGGGAGCGGAGTCAGTCCCCGGGCACGCCCGGAAGACCGGTCGTGAGGCCGTCCAGCGCGTGCCCGCAGGGACAGTCACGCACGACCGGCAGGCTCTCCAGCGCCTTGAACAGGACGGTGCGCAGCCGCTCGACGTTGCGGGCGAAGACCGCCAGCACCTCGGTGTGGGTGACGCCCTGGCCGCTCTCCACACCGGCGTCGAGATCGGTGACCAGGCTCAGCGAGGTGTAGCAGAGGCCGAGTTCACGGGCGAGGACGGCCTCCGGGTGGCCGGTCATGCCGACCACCGACCAGCCGTTGGCGGTGAACCAGCGCGACTCCGCCCGGGTGGAGAAGCGCGGGCCCTCGATCACCACCAGGGTGCCGCCGTCCACCGGTTCCCAGGCGGCGTCCCGCGCCGCGTCGAGGGCGGCCCGGCGCCCGGCAGGGCAGTACGGGTCGGCCATCGAGACGTGCACGACCTCCGGGACGGCGCCGCCGGGCAGCGGCAGGCCGTCGTAGTACGTCTGGACCCGGCCGGAGGTCCGGTCGACGAACTGGTCCGGGACGAGCAGGGTGCCCGGCCCGTACGCGGGGCGCAGCCCGCCGACGGCGCACGGGCCGAGCACCTGGCGCACGCCGAGCGAGTGCAGCGCCCAGAGGTTGGCGCGGTAGTTGATCGGGTGCGGCGGCAGCCGGTGGCCGCGGCCGTGCCGGGGCAGGAACGCGACACTGCGCCCGGCGACCCGGCCGAGGAAGAGCGAGTCGCTGGGCGGGCCGTACGGGGTGTCGACGCTCAGTTCGGTGACATCGTCGAGGAGCGCGTACAGGCCGGAGCCGCCGATCACCCCCAGCTCCGCGCGCGGAGCCGCTCCGGCCGGAGACTGAATATCCGTCATCTTCGCCACCTGTCCTGGGGAGTTCTGGGATACCTCACTGTCACCCTAGGAGTCCCGCACGACAGGATCGCCCTGCACCGGCCCTACGTTCCACGAACGGCGGTATGCCGCACGCGCGGCACCGCCGGCGTGGCGTCAGTGCGGTCAGTACCGCACGGCCTTGACCACCACGGGGAGCAGGGTGACGTCGGCCGGCTGGGTGCTGAACGCGACCGGCGAGGCCTTGCCCCCGGCGGGGACGTCGTCGGCGCCGACGATCGCGCTGTCCACCGTCTTTCCGCTGGTGTCGGTGAAGTCCACCTGCACGGCGAACGACGCGGCGGAGGTGCCGGTGTTGGCGATGGTGACCACGACGGCGTGCAGGCCACCGGTGCTGGCGCGCGGCAGCCCGGTGAGGGTGACCGCGCCCAGCGCGTTGCCCCCGTCCTCCACCCCGCTCAGCACCGAGGCCGCCTTGGCGTTCGCCTGCGCGCCCTGCGCCGCGACCGAGGCTTCGAAGGAGGCCGCCGCCGCGGAGGAGGACGCCCTCGCCGCCGAAGCGGAGGCGAGGGCCGACTCGACCGTCGAGGCCAGCGCGGACGGCGGCTCACCCGAGAACGCGGACGGGTTGGGTGCGGTGCTCAGCGTGGAGGGTGTCTCCGGGCCTGAGGCGCCGATCGACGGATTGGTCGACGAGCTGCTGCACGCGGCCAGCACGGCCGCGCCTCCGAGCATGGCCAGCAGCGCCCCCCTGCGGTGTGCCGTCCACCGCCGGCGGACGCTCGTACCAGGACGGCTCGGGAGGGTATGGAGTTCACGCACCGAGGATCCCTCTTCTTGTTCGGTGACCGGCGGCGCTTGGGCCCTTACCTCCCCATGCTTGGCAACAACCGCCGCCGCGGCGAAAGCTGCTGACCCGTTCGAGTGCCCGCCCGCCCCCTGCCCGGGACGGCAGCGCACCTCCGTTTCCGGCGGATAACGTTCCGGTTGCATGCACACAACCCGCTCAAACCCCCACCAGCGTGCGCACCGGAGGCACTAGGCTCCCTGCTGGCCGCCCTGGCACCAGCCGAGCGGTGACAACGGTCGACAACCGCACCGACTCCGGCGGCGCGGCCCGGTTTCCCTGGGGGACATTCGTGCAGGACATGGTCAAGGGCTCCAACGTCGGGCTGGCGGCGCTGAGCGACAGCACCGACTCCGTCATAGTGAGCCTTGGCTGGAGCAGCCCCGGCGGCGACGGGGACGCCGACGTCTCGGTGCTGCTTCTGGCCGCGGACGGCAAGGTGCGGAGCAACGCGGACTTCTTCTTCTACAACAACCCGGCGGCCGAGGACGGAAGCGTCCAGCTGCTCGGGCAGACCCCGACGGAGGTCGGCACCGAGGACCGCATCCAGCTCGACCTGACCGCCGTGCCCGCAGGCGTCGAACGGCTGGTGATCGCGGCCAGCCGTCACCAGCGCGCGGCGTTCGGCCAGTTGGACAACCTCCGGCTGGGGCTGGCCGACAGCGCCGGGGAGCAGTTGCTCACCTTCCCCATCGCGGACGCGGACTCCGAGAGCGCGTTCGTCTTCGGCGAGATCTACCGGCGCAACCAGGAGTGGAAGTTCCGCGCCGTCGGGCAGGGATACGACTCGGGACTGGCCGGGCTCGCCACCGACTTCGGCATCGAGATCGACGACGACGAGACCGATGACGGGGTCGGCGAGGGGATCGAGGAAGGGACCGAGGAAGGGACTGACGACGGGGTCGGCGAGCGCACGGGTGACGAGGCGACGGCCCCCGGGGCGCCGCAGCCGTCCGCCGTCGGCGAGGCGCCCGCCGCTCCGGACGGCGCGGGTCCGGCCGCCAAGGTGCTGGTACCGGCCCAGGCCCAGCCGCCGGCCGCCGAGGGGGCGCCCTCCGCACCGGCCGCGCCCAAGCGGCTGCGCACCGCGAGGAAGAAGGTGACCCGGCCCAGGAGCGCCAGGCCGTCGCTGGCCGAGAACGACTCCTGGCGCAGTGCCCGTCTCTTCCCCGCGACCAGCCTCAAGAGCGACCGGGAGCGCGAGGTCCGGGCCACCTCCGTCCTGCTGTCGGTGATGGCACAGGTGCCGGAGTTCGGCCGCCGGCTGACCGCGGCGTTCGGGGCGCCGGCCGGCCGGATGGAGACCTTCGCCGAGGTCTCGCTCCCCCACGGCGACTCCCCCAAGCGCCCCGACGGCGTCATCCGGGTCGATCGCGCCGGGCGGCTCTGGACGGCCCTGCTGGAGAGCAAGACCAACGGCAACCCGCTGAAGGCCGAGCAGGTCCAGGACTACATGGACATCGCCGCCCGGCGCGGCTACGAAGCGGTCATCACCCTCTCCAACGATGTCGCGCTGGAAGGCAGCCCGCTCGTCTCCGTCAAGATCGACGGGCGCCGCAAGCACAAGGTGATGCTCTGCCACCTGTCCTGGGCCGAGGTCGCCTTCCAGGCGAAGATGCTGATCCGTCACGAGGGCCTCACCAATCCGGCGCACGGGTGGCTCCTGGAGGAGCTGCTGCACTACCTCCAGCACGAGAACTCGGGCTGCCACGGCTTCCAGAACATGGGCCCGGCGTGGGTGCCGGTGCGCAACGGCATCGACGACGAGACGCTCACCCAGGGGGACGAGCGCGCCGTCCAGGTCGTCGAGAGCTGGGAGCGGCTCATCCGCCAGGTCTGCCTCCAGCTCGGCGGCGAACTCGGCGTCAAGGTCCAGCCCGTCCAGCGAACCCGCCGCGGCGAGGACCCCCGGGACCGGCGCGCCGCGCTCGCCGACCGGCTCTGCGCGGACGGCCGCCTCAACGCCGAGATCAGGATCGAGGACACCGTCGGCACCGTCACCATCACGGCGGACCTGCGTCTCGGCAAGCTGCGCACCTCGATCGAGATCCCGGCTCCGGAGCAGGGCTACCCGCTGAGCTGGGTCAAGCGACTGGTCCGCCAGCTCGCCGAGGCACCGGCAGACCTGCACGTCGAGACCCTGACGGACGGTGCCGCCGCCGGGCCTCGCGGCACCCTGGAGAAGCTGCGGCCCGAGCCGGGCAATCTGCTGCCGAAGGACTCGTCGAAGATCACCGGGTTCCGGCTCTCCCTCGCGAAGTCGGTGGGAAGCACCCGGGGCAACGCCGAGACCGGCTTCATCCGGGGTGTCGACGCCGCCGTCGAGCGGTTCCACTCGGGTGTGGTCGCCCACCTCGACCACCGGGCGGGCCGTCGGGTGTAGGGGCGAACCGTCAGCAGGGCCGGGGCCGCAGGACGGGCCCCGGCCCTGTCGGCGTTCGGGCGGGAAGGGCGGGAAGGGCGGGGAGGGACAGGGCAGGGCGGGACAGGAGGGGCGGCGGGGGATCGGGTGGGGCAATTCGGAACGTAGGGGAACCAAAGGGGGTCGCGGGCCGACTGGTGGGGGGTGAGTGCGAAGTCGCCGGGTGTCCGGCCGTTGAGTGTGCTGGCGGGGTTCGCCCTGCTGCTGGTGGTGGTGTTCGTGGCGGCCTTCGCCGTGGGGCGGGGGGCCGGACCGGTGTCCCCGGGGCTGACGCCCGGGGGCGGCGGCGGGAAACCCGGGATGAGCGGGCACGACATGGGGGCGGGGAATTGAGTTCCGTCGCGGGTGCGGACGCCGGGGCGCTGGTCAGTACGGATCTGGCGGTCGGCGGGATGACGTGTGCGGCCTGTGTGGGCCGGGTCGAGAAGCGGCTGGCGCGGATCGACGGGGTGACGGCCGGGGTCAACCTCGCCACCGGACGGGCCCGGGTGGTGCACCCCGTCGGCGTGGCCGTCGAGGAACTGGTCGCCGCGGTCGAACGGGCCGGTTACACCGCCGAGTTGGCCTCGGCCGGACAGGTCGGGGACGGCGGGGAGGCGGAGGGCGCCGGGGACCGGTGGCGGCTGCTGGTGACGGCGCTGCTGGCGGTGCCGGTGGTGGTGCTCTCCATGGTGCCGGCACTGCAGTTCCCCGCCTGGCAGTGGGTCTGCTTCGCCCTGGCGGTACCGGTGGTGAGCTGGGGTTCGGCCGGGTTCCACCGGCGGGCCTGGCAGGGCCTGCGGCATGCCGCCGCCACCATGGACACCCTGGTCAGCCTCGGGGTGGTGGCGTCGTTCGGGTGGTCCGCGTATGCGCTGGTGTTCGGCGGGGCCGGGGAGATCGGCATGCGGATGCCGTTCTCGCTGACCGCGGACGGTGGCGGCGCGGCGCACGTCTATCTGGAGGCGGCCGTCGGGGTGCCGCTGTTCGTGCTGGCCGGGCGGCTGCTGGAGGGCCGGGTGCGGCGGCGCAGCGGCTCGGCCCTGCGGGCGCTGGCCGAGCTGGGCGCGAAGGAGGTGTGCGTCCGGGATCCGGAGACCGGGCAGGAACGGCTGCTGCCGATCGAACAGCTCCTGCCCGGGCAGGAGTTCGTGGTGCGGCCGGGCGAGCGGGTGGCGACCGACGGCGTGGTGGTGGACGGCAGTTCGGCCCTCGACCTGAGCCTGCTGACCGGCGAGAGCGTGCCGGTCGAGGCGGCCCCCGGGGACCGGGTGGCGGGCGCGACGGTCAACGTCGGCGGCGCCCTGGTGGTGCGGGCGACGGCGGTCGGCGCGGACACCCAGCTGGCCCGGATCACCGCCCTGGTGGCGGACGCCCAGGCCGGCAAGGCGCGGGCGCAGCGGCTGGCGGACGCGGTGGCCGGGGTCTTCGTGCCGTGTGTGCTGGCGGTGGCGGTCTGTGTGCTGGGCTTCTGGCTGGGTGCGGGCGCCGATCCGCAGGCGGCGGTGACGGCGGCGGTCGCGGTGCTGGTGGTGGCCTGCCCGTGCGCGCTGGGGCTGGCCACGCCGACGGCGCTGCTGGCCGCCACCGGCCGGGGCGCCGAGCTGGGCGTGCTGGTGCGCGGGCCGGAGGTGCTGGAGAGCCTGCGGCGGATCGACACCGTGGTGCTGGACAAGACGGGGACGCTGACGACCGGGCGGATGGAGCTCGCGTCGGTGGTGGTCGCCGAGGGCGCCGGTACGGGCGCGGCCGTTGGTGCGGGTACCGGTACGGGCGCGGGCGCGTCCGGCGCGGTGGACGCGGACCTGGTGCTGCGGCTGGCCGGGGCAGTGGAGCACCGGTCGGAGCATCCGATCGGCCGGGCCGTCGTGGGGGCGGCCCGGGAACTGTGCGGGGCCGACGGCCTGCCGGCGGTGACCGCCTTCGCGGCCACCGCCGGGGTCGGGGTGTCCGGGACGGTCGAGGGCCGGCAGGTACGGGTCGTCCGGCCCGATGACGCCGGCGGCCCGCTGCCGCCCGAGCTGGACGCGGCGCTGGCACAGGCCGGTGAGGCCGGCCGGACGCCGGTGGTCGTCGAGCTGGACGGTCGGGCGGTGGCGGTCCTCGCGATCGGGGACACCCTGCGGTCCGGCAGCTGGCGGGCCCTCCACCGGCTGCGCGGGATGGGTCTGGAGACCGTCCTGCTGACCGGCGACGGCGCGGGCGCGGCCCGGGCCGTCGCGGACGAGCTCGGCATCGAGCGGGTGCATTCCTCGGCCTCGCCGGAACGCAAGGCCGAGGTGGTCGCGGAGCTGCGGGCGGCCGGGCGGACCACGGCGGTGGTCGGCGACGGCGTCAACGACGCGGTGGCACTGGCCTCGGCCGACCTCGGGGTGGCGCTCGCCTCGGGCAGTGACGCCGCGATCGGGGCGGCCGGGCTGACGCTGGTGCGGGGCGACATCGAGGCGGTGGTGGACGCCGTCCGGCTGGCCCGGCGGACGCTGGCCACCATCCGGGCCAACCTGCTCTGGGCCTTCGGTTACAACGTGGTGCTGATTCCGCTGGCGGCCGTCGGGCTGCTGAACCCGATGCTGGCGGCGGTGGCGATGTCGCTGAGTTCACTGCTGGTGGTGGGGAACAGTCTGCGGCTGCGGACCTGGCAGCCGGGGCGCGGCGCCTCGGGCGGGCACGGCGACGGCGATGGTTCGGCGGGGAGCGGCCGGGGGCCGGGCGGGCGGCGCCGTTCTTCGGCGGCGGGGCGGCGGGGTTCGGCGGGTGCGGCGTGGTGAGGACGGTGAGGACGGTGGGGACGGTGGGGACGGCAAAGGCGGCGAGGACGGTGGGGTCGGTGGGAGCCGGACGGCTGCGGACGGGCGAACGGCTGCGGGTGGTCGGGCCGCCGGTGGCCGCGGCGGCGGTGGCACTGGCGCTGCTGTCCGGGTGGACGGCGGTCGGCGGGGCCGGTCGGCAGCGTCCGGTGGAGGCCGGGCCGGGCTGGCTGCTGCTGCCGACGGCCGGCGGGGCCACCGCCACGGCCGCCTTCTTCACGGTGCGCAACCCCGGCGACGTCCCCGATGAACTCGTAGGCGCCAGCTGGGAGTTCGGCGGAAGGATCACGCTGAAGCGGCATCAGCACCAGGGCGCGTCGGGCCGGTGGGAGCCGGTCACCGCGCTGTCCGTACCGGAGCGGGGCGAGCTGGTGATGTCGCCGGAGGACTCCGATCTGATGATCACCAACCCGCCGGCGCTGCGGGCCGGGCAGTGGGTGGAGTTCACGCTCAGCTTCCGCAGCAGCCCGGAGCTGCGGGTCAGGGCCGAGGTCGTACCTCCGGGCGGACGGCCCGCCGGCTGAACCGGCGACGCCCCTGAACGCGGGTCCGCGGGAGGGCGGACCGGCGTTCAGGGGCGTCGTGGTACGGAGTCCCTCGCGGTGCGGAGGCGTCGCGAGGGACGTCGGAGCGGCCGGGCCTCCGGGCTCAGGGGCGGACCGGCTGGTCGAGAATGGACTCGACCGGGCGGCGGGGCGTCGCCGGGCCGGGCGGGCCGTACCCGGTGCGCAGCACCAGCTGGACGTAGCCGGGGCCCTCGGCCGGGTCGCGCAGGCCCCACCGGGTGTCGTCCCACTCGACGGCCTGGTGCCAGACCGTCAGCCGGAGCCCGTGCACGGTCGCCAGCAGCCAGACCCGCTCCAGCGCCTGACCGGTGCGGAGCCAGTCGGCCGGGCCGTCGCCCGGGGTGGTCAGGGTGCAGAGCTGCGGCAGCGCCTCGAAGCGCTGGGACGGCTGGGTGGGCGCGTCACCCCGGTGCGGCGGGCGGCCGGCGAACTCGCGCATCGGGACGCGGGCGTCGTGGTCCAGCGGGCCGAGGGCGGTGAGCGGGATGCCGTCGGTGGCGGCGTCCCGCCTGAGCCAGGCGTGGGTCTCGGCCTGCCGGGCGGGGTCGTGGGCGATCCGGTCCTCGGCCTCCGCCGTGAGCGCCAGCACCCGCCGGACCCCGGCCTCCTCCAGCGGGGCCAGTGCGACGCCCTCGTCGTGCGCGGCGGCGACGAGTTCGCCGAGCACGGCCTCCGGCACGTCCCGGTTGGCGAACGGCTGGCGGCTGGAGTGGCGTTCGGCGATGGCGGGGTAGAGGTCCCGGCCGAACAGCCGCTCGGCGCGTGCTGGTCCGGCGAGGTCGAGGACGGCGAGCAGCTGCGGATCGTCCTCGTCCGGGAGCAGTCGGACGGCCGGCTCGCGGCCGAGCCGGCCGGCGGCCACCCGCAGGTTGAACAGGGCGGCGCCGACGGAGATGTGCAGCGCGGCGCCGTTGGGATCGGCGAGCGGGACGGCGCGACCGGGGTCCGCGCGCACCTCCAGGCCCTGCCCGTCCGGGGTGGGACGGAACCGCCAGGGCTGGCTGTTGTGCAGCGACGGCGCCGCACCACCGGCGGCGGCGAGCAGCCGCAGGTCGGCCGCGGTGAGGGTTGGCTCGGTCATGGTGATCCTCTCCTTGCCTCGGGGGCACGGCCGCCATCGGGAGTCACGCCGCAGTGGCTGGTACTCCCGAGGGTGCTCCCGGCCGATGGGCGGGCGACAGGGTCCAACGGCCCGCTTTCGGCCCGGGCGGTCCGGGCCGGGCGGTCCGGGCCGGGCGGCCGTGCTCGGCGGTGTGGCGGCGCTGCCGGGCCCGTCGGGCCTGTCGGGCCCGCGCCTGCCGTCAGGCGGCGGGTCCGACGGGCGCAGGCCCGGCAGGCGTGGCCCGTCAGGCGTGCGGCACGACGGCGATCGGGGCGTGGGCGTGCTGGAGGACGGCGTGCGCCACCCGGCCGAGCCGCAGGCCGATGTCGTGCGGGCGCCGGCGCCGTCCGACCACCACGAGGTCGGCCGCCTCCGAGGCCTCGACCAGCGAGCGGGCCGCGCCGAGCCGGACCTGCTCGACCAGGACCGTGTCGGGGTACCGGTCACGCCACTCGTCCAGCGCCAGGCTGAGCGTCTTCGCCTCCAGCGCCTGGAGGTTGGCCATCTCGGTCTGCGGCGGGATCCAGCCCGCGTACGCGAACACCGGCGGCATCTCCCAGCCGTGCACCACGCGCAGCCGGGCACCCCGCAGGGCGGCCTCCCGGAAGGCGAAGGCGAGCACGTCCTCGCTCGGGGCGTGGGCGTCGACGCCGACGACCACCTCGGGGGCGGTGCCGGCCTGCTCGCCGGTCCCGGCCTCCTCCCCGGTGCGGGCGCCGGTCGCCGGGGCGGGCCGGACCACCACCACGGGCGCGGCGCAGCGGGCGGCGGCCGCCATGCTCACCGAGCCGACCAGCAGGCCGGTGAAGCCGCCCAGGCCGCGCGAGCCGAGGACCAGCAGACCGGCGTCCTCGGCGGCGGACACCAGCCCGTCCACGGCGGCGTCGAGCACCACGTCGGTCTGGACGGGGAGGCCGGGGTGGCTGCGGCGCACCTCGTCGGCGGTGGCGGCGAGCATCCGCTGGGCGACGGCGGGCAGGTCGTCGGCGTCGGCGAAGGCGGCCCGGCCGTCGGTCAGCCAGGGCCAGGCGTGCACCAGACGCAGCGGGGCGTCCCGGCGCAGTGCTTCGCCGGCGGCCCACTGGGCGGCGGCGGTGCTCTCCGGCGAGCCGTCGACTCCGGCCAGGACGGGTGGCGTCATGAGGGTTCCTCTCACTGGGCGGGGCGGCGCGGGGTGGCGCGGCGGCGGTACCGGGCGGGGCACCCTGACGTGTCGTCCGGTACCACCACCCTGACGGCCCGGCGGGGTGCGCGGCAGAGGCCGCTGGGCCCTCGGGGCAGGGTCGGAGGTCCCGTCCGGGGAGGGAGCCGGGAAGGGTCCGCGGCGGCCGTCGGGTGCGTACATGACGGACCCGGCGTTCCGTGCCGCTGTGGGCGGGCACTAACGTGAATCCGACAATCTTCCTGGTCGGGCGACCGGGGACCGAACCGGACGTACCGGTACAGAGCGACGAGGAGGACGCCGGTGGGCGGCGCGGACGGGACGCGAACGGACGTCGGCGGGGCAGCCGCCATGGACGGCGCGTCCGCGGGAGGCGGCACCCCCACCGACAGCGGGCCCGGCGGTGCCGCGCCCGCTGGGGGTGCGCCCGGCCACGGTGCGCCCCCCGGGGGCGGTTCGGCGCGGATGCCACAGCTGCGCCTGGACGAGCTGCTGGAGGAGCTCCAGTGGCGGATCGACGCGGCGCGCGGCACCCGGGACCGGGTGCACAGCCTGCTGGAGGCGGTGCTGGCGGTCGGGCGCGAGCTGGACCTCTCGCAGGCCCTGCACCGGATCGTCGAGGCCGCCGCCGACCTGGTGGACGCCCGGTACGCGGCACTCGGCGTGATCGGCGCCGACGGGCACACCCTCTCGCAGTTCCTGACGGTCGGTCTGACCAAGGAGGAGACCGACGCGATCGGGCCGCTGCCGTCCGGGCAGGGCATCCTGGGCGAGCTGATCCGCCATCCGCAGCCGCTGCGCTGCCCGGTGCTGTCCGAGCACCCCGCCTCGGTCGGCTTCCCGGCGCGCCACCCGCCGATGCACACCTTCCTCGGGGTGCCGGTGCGGGTGCGCGGCGAGGTGTTCGGCAACCTGTACCTCACCGACAAGCGCGGCGGCCTGGACTTCGACGCCGACGACGAGGCGGTCATCGCGACCCTGGCGGTCGCGGCCGGGGTGGCCATCGACAACGCCCGGCTGTACGAGGAGGCGCAGCGCCAGCAGCGCTGGCTGCGGGCGAGCGCCGAGATCACCCGCAGTCTGCTGTCGGGCGCGCACCGGCTGGAGGTCGTGGAGCTGATCGCGCGCCGGGCGCGGGAGATCGCGGGCGCGGAGCTGGCGGACGTCTCGGTGGCGCTGGCGGGCCCGGACGAGCGGGCGAGCGAGCTGACCGTCGAGGTGGCGCTGGGCGGCGAGCCGACCGCCCGGCTCGGGGTGACGGTGCCGGTGGACGGCACGCTCTCCGGCGCGGCGTACGTGTCCGGCTCGCCGGTGACCAGTGGCGAGCTGGAGTGCGACGCGCGGTTCACGGCCGGGCCGCCCGGGCGGTTCGACGGGCTGGGCCCGGCGGTCGCGGTGCCGCTGGGCACCGGGACGGGCTACGGGCGGGGCGTGCTGCTGCTGGCCCGGGAGGCCGGGCGGCCGCCGTTCAGCGCGGAGGAGACCGGCCCACTGCTGGGCTTCGCCGACCAGGCGGCGCTCGCCCTGGAGCTCGCCGAACGGCGGCGCGACGCCGAGCAGTTGACGCTGCTGGAGGACCGCGACCGGATCGCCCGGGACCTGCACGACCTGGCCATCCAGCGGCTCTTCGCGACCGGCATGACGCTGCAGAGCGCGGGCCGGCTGATCGAGAGCCCGACCGCGGCCGACCGGGTCAGCCGGGCGGTCGCGGACCTGGACGAGACGATCAAGATCATCCGCTCGACGATCTTCGGGCTGCGCGCCCACAACGAGCCCGACCGGGGGCTGCGGGCCCGCGCCACCCGGGCCGTGGGCGAGGCGCAGGCGACGCTGGGGTTCGCTCCCCGGCTCAGCATGGAGGGCCTGCTCGACACGGACGTGCCGCAGGAACTCGCCGAACACCTGATGGCCGTCCTCGGCGAGGCCCTCAGCAACGCGGCGCGGCATGCGCGGGCGAGCCGGGTGGAGGTCGCGCTGCGGGCGCTCGGCGGCCGGGTGACGCTCACGGTCACGGACGACGGCGTGGGCGTGCCGGAGGGCGGGCGGCGCAGCGGCCTGCGGAACCTCGCCGAGCGGGCGGAGCGCGCGGGCGGCAGCTTCGAGCTCCAGGCGGCGGAGGGCGGCGGTACCCGGGTGGTGTGGGAGGCACCGCTGGGGGCCTGAGGCGGGCGGGTGCGAGCCGCGGGTGCGCGCGGTTCGCGACGGTCCGGTGGACGCGGGGGGCCGGGGCGGACAAGAGTGGACTGACAGAATTCGAAATCTGTTATCCGTTAGTTGTTAGTTGTTATCTGTCAGCTGTCAGCCGCCGCCCGACGACCAGCTCCGCCCCGATGCGGATCTGCACCCGATGCGCGTCCGCACGGCGGGCCGCCCCGGCCGGCTCCACCTGGGCCCGGCCGAGGACGGTGACGCACCAGCCGGTGCCGTCCACGCCGTCCACCTCGTCGGCCTCGAACGCGATCACCGCGCCGTCCACCGCGCGGACCAGTTCCGAGCCGGCCCGCGCCGACAGCAGCACACCTCCGCGCGCGTCCAGCCGGAAGCGCACCGGCAGCACGGCCGGGAGGGCGCCGACGGTGTAGACGACCCGGCCCACCTCCGTACCGGCCAGCAGTTCCATCGCCCGAGCCTCGTCGAGGTCCCGGACGCCGAGCGGCCACGGCTGCACGTCCGGTTCCACCTGCGGGGACGACGCTGCGAGATCGGGGTTCATGCCAGCGATGGTCACTCGCCGGGCCGGGCCGGGGGGAGGGCCGATGGTCCTGTGAACCGTCCCGACCGGCCCCGATCCGCCGGGACGCCCGCCCCCGGTCGGCCCCGCCACCGTCCCCGACACGGCGGCGGGGCCGATGGGGACACGGAAACGGGCAGGTCCTCACCGGCGGATTCACCGGTGAGGACCTGCCCGCCGCGGACCCCGGTCCGCGTGCACGGCCGACGGGGCGGCGCGCTCCCCCGGGTCAGCCCCGGAGGCCCCCGTAGGAGCGCTGGTGCGCCGGCTGCGGGGCGGCGGCCGGCTGGCGCAGTTCGGTGGCGATCAGCGCCGCCTGGACCCGCCGCTCCACGCCGAGCTTGGCCAGCAGGCGGGAGACGTGGTTCTTCACCGTCTTCTCGGCGAGGTAGAGCCGCTCGCCGATCTGCCGGTTGGTCAGGCCCTCGCCGATCAGCGCCAGCACCTCCTGCTCGCGCACGGTCAGCTCCGGCCCGCCGGTGGTCGCCTGCTCCGGTTCGGCGTCACTGCGCAGGCGGTTGAGCAGGCGGGTCGCCGCGCCGGGGTCGAGCATCGAGCGGCCGGAGGCGACGGTACGCACGGCGGCGACCAGGTCGGTGCCGCTGATCTGCTTCAGGACGTACCCGGCGGCGCCCGCCATCACGGCGTCGAGCAGCGCCTCCTCGTCGTCGAAGGAGGTCAGCATCAGACAGGCCAGATCGGGCATCCGGGAGCGCAGTTCACGGCAGACGGCCACACCGTCGCTGTCGCCGCCGAGGCGGACGTCGAGGACGGCCACGTCCGGGCGGAGCGCGGGGACGCGGACGAGGGCCTGCTCGGCGGTGGCGGCCTCGCCGACCACCTCGAGGTCCGGCTCGCAGTCCAGCAGGTCGTGGACTCCCCGGCGTACCACCTCGTGGTCGTCCAGCAGGAACACCCTGACCGGTGCCGGCGTCTCGGTACCGGTCGTCTCGCTCGCCATGTCGCGGCTCCACCTTCCTCGCGCCCGGCACACTGCTTCGGGACTACGGCATCATCGCCGATCGACGCGCGGCGGCCCAGGGCCCAACGGCCCCATTCGCCGGGGCCTCGGACCTGGTTCCGGCTGCGGCCGCGGCCGGGGTCAGTGCCGGTGCCGGCGCACGTTGCCGAGGCCGATCAGGAGGAAGGCGGTGGAGGCCGCCACCGCGCTGCCGGCCGCGGCGGCGACACGGGGGGCGAACGAGCCACCCCCGGCCATCAGGATGGAGACCGCGCCGAGCGAGGAGATCGCCAGGCCGACGAGCAGCCAGCCCAGCAAGGTCAGGGCGGCCGGGCGCGGGGACTTCGGCGCGGGCCCGGCGTCGAGCATCGCCCAGCGCAGTCCGTCCTCGTGCCGCTCGACCCGGCGGTACCAGAGGGCCCGGACGCGCAGGATGACGCCGGCGACGAGGCCGGCGAGGGCGACCTGCGCGGCGGGCTGCCAGTCGGGGACGACCAGCAGCAGTCCGCCGGCGAGCGCCATGCCCGCCCACCAGACGATGCAGGCCGCGGCGGCGGTGCGGGCCGACCGGGGGCGGTCGTCGCCCGCCTGGAGGTCGGAGATGGCGGGCAGGTACCAGACGCAGCCGGACGCCGTGATCGCGGCCGTGCCGATGGCCAGGACGGTGTGGGACATGCCTTTCGCTCCTCAGCCGAGGGGTTCGGCGCCGCCTGCTCGGGGCGGGCCGGTGATGGGGGACCTGGGCCGGGGTGTCCGCCAGGTCGAGGAGGAGCCGTCCCCGCCCGCCCGGGGGCATCGAAACGGGCGGGGACGGCGTCAGGGGGCGGCGCGGGGCCGCCGTGCCGGGTCGGCCGGCGCGGTGATGGACAACAGATAACAGATGACAGACGTTGAAATCTGTTATCCGTCATCCGTCATCCGTTGGCTGTCAGCCGTCCAGCTTCTTCGGCGCCCGGCGCAGCTCCGGGTTGTCGTAGTCGGCCGGGGTCACGCCGACCAGGTGCTTGGCCGGCTCGCCGTTGTTGTCCAGGAAGTCGCGGGCGGCGATCTCCGGGTGGTGCAGGTCGAAGGCCGGGGACTCGGAGCGGATCCGCGGAAGGGTGACGAAGTTGTGCCGCGGCGGCGGGCAGGAGGTGGCCCACTCCAGCGAGCGGCCGTAACCCCACGGGTCGTCCGCGGTGACCTTCTCGCCGTACTTGGCGGTCTTCCAGACGTTGTAGAGGAACGGCAGGATCGACAGGCCGAGCAGGAACGAGCCGATGGTGGACACCGTGTTGAGCACGGTGAACCCGTCCGCCGCGAGGTAGTCGGCGTAACGGCGCGGCATGCCCTCGGCGCCCAGCCAGTGCTGCACCAGGAAGGTGGAGTGGAAGCCGATGGTCAGCGTCCAGAAGGTGATCTTGCCGAGGCGCTCGTCCAGCATCTTGCCGGTCATCTTCGGCCACCAGAAGTGGAAGCCGGCGAACATCGCGTACACCACGGTGCCGAACAGCGTGTAGTGGAAGTGGGCGACGACGAAGTACGAGTCCGAGACGTGGAAGTCGATCGGCGGGGCCGCCAGCAGAACGCCCGTCAGACCGCCGAAGAGGAAGGTGACCAGGAAGCCGACCGTCCAGAGCATCGGGGTCTCGAAACTGAGTGAGCCCTTCCACATGGTGCCGACCCAGTTGAAGAACTTCACCCCGGTGGGCACCGCGATCAGGAAGGTCATGAAGGAGAAGAAGGGCAGCAACACCTGCCCGGTGACGTACATGTGGTGCGCCCAGACCGTCACCGAGAGGCCGGCGATGGCGACGGTGGCGGCGATCAGGCCGGCGTAGCCGAACATCGGCTTGCGGGAGAAGACCGGGATGACCTCGGAGACGATCCCGAAGAACGGCAGCGCCAGGATGTAGACCTCCGGATGGCCGAAGAACCAGAACAGGTGCTGCCAGAGCATCGCCCCGCCGTTGGCCGGGTCGAAGACGTGCGAGCCGAACTTGCGGTCGCACTCCAGCGCGAGCAGCGCCGCCGCCAGCACCGGGAAGACCATGAGCACCAGGACGGAGGTCAGCAGCACGTTCCAGCAGAAGATGGACATCCGGAACATGGTCAGGCCCGGGGCGCGCATGCAGATGATCGTGGTGATGAAGTTGACCGCGCCGAGGATGCTGCCGAAGCCGGAGAGCGTGACGCCCATGATCCACATGTCGGCGCCGACGCCCGGCGAGTGGATGGCGTCGGAGAGCGGCGCGTAGAGGAACCAGCCGAAGTCGGCGGCGCCCTGCGGGGTCGCGAAGCCGGCCGCGGCGATCAGCGAGCCGAACATGAAGAGCCAGTAGGCCAGCATGTTCAGCCGCGGGAAGGCGACGTCCGGGGCGCCGATCTGCAGCGGCATGATCCAGTTGGCGAAGCCCGTGAACAGCGGCATGGCGAACAGCAGCAGCATCACCGAACCGTGCATGGTGAAGGCCTGGTTGAACTGCTCGTTGGAGAGGATCTGCGTCCCCGGCCGGGCGAGCTCGGCGCGCATGACCAGCGCGAGAATGCCGCCGATCAGAAAGAACCCGAACGACGACACCAGGTACATGGAGCCGATCGTCTTGTGGTCGGTGGTCGTCAGCAGCCTGACCACGGACGAGCCGGGCCTTCTGACCCGGACTCCCCCCGGCCTGGCGGCGGACGGCGGCAGCGCGCTGTCGCCCTTTGCCTCGATGGCGCTCAAGGACGCACTCCTTCGAAACTTCTGCGGATGGATGGCGATCCATGATCAGAACTCGACGGCCTTGCGCCCTAGGGCCGTTGGGCCCAGCCGACCGGGGCCGGTGGGCCTGCGTTCGGGACCCCGACCAGGGCCCTCCGTCAGGCCGCGCGCCGGAGCCTCCGCCGGGCGGCCGCGGCCGGCTCCGGACATGCCGAAGCACCGGTGCGCACCGGGGAGTCGGGCTCTCCCCCGGGTGCGGACCGGTGCGCTCCGGAACCGGTCAAAGCCCTACCGGGCTCCCGCCGCGCGCTACGAGGCGGCGGCGCCCGCGGTGAGCCGGTAGCCGGTCACCAGGTCGGGCTGGATGGCCACGGTGTGGTCCATGGAGGCATTCACCCATGGCCGCAGCAGCGCGCGGTAGCGGGCGAGTTGACCGGGATCGGTGACCACGCGGGCGAAGCCGGTGACGACCACGCTCCACCCGAGGTGGGTCACCGGGTCGATGGCGTCGGCCTCGTACGCCACCACGACACCGGCCGCCTCCGCGCCGAGCGTCGCCGTGGTGAGCGCCGCACCGTCGTGGGTGCGGATGACGATCGTGTCGTCCACGAGCAGGTGGTTGACCGGGCGGATGGCCGGCAGGGCACGCGCGGTGAACACGATCCGGCCCAGCGGCACACTCCCCAACAGCCGCATCGCCTCCGCCCGTTCGAGGGGCACGAGGTGGCGCGGCGGGGCCTCGCCGACCGGCGGGAACGACCGGGCGGGTGGCCGGCCGCCGGAGCGGCGCAGCGCCCGGAGCCGGCGGCGGACGACCTCGTCGTTCACGAGGCGGCCGCGATCAGGCCCAGCCGGCCGTCGAAGCGCCGGTACAGGACGCGGCCGCGCCGGGTGCCCGGCTGGGCGAAGAACAGGAAGGGCAGATCGGCCGCGGCGAGCCGGTCGACGGCCTCCGGCTCGGTCAACTCGGGTGCGCCGCAGGGGCTGAGGGTGAGCGGGACGCTCGGCCGGCTGGGCGGCCCGGCGGCCGCGGTGCGGGCGAGCCGGTAGCCGGTGGGCCCGACCCGGTAGACGACGGCATCGGTCTCGGTGGCCGGATCGGTGAACAGGTGGATGTCGAAGTCCATCGCGTCCATGGTCCGGGCCGCCGCGTCGGGTGAACACCACACCAGGCCCGCCTGCTTGCGCCGGACGATGTCCTGCACCCTGGCGGCGTAGGGGATTTCGGCGCGCGGGTGGTCGCCCGGTCCGCCCGCCGAAACGGGTACGAGCAGCCGTTCGGCGCGCGGTGCGGCGCCCTGCGCGGGGACGGTGGCCAGCAGCCCCCTTCCGCGCACCCGGCGGGGCCAGGGCCTGGGCGTCCAGCCCGAGGTCACGGCGGCGATCCGGCCGCGCAGCCCGTCGGCCAGCCGGTCCAGGGCCTCGCCGAGGTCGGCGGCGGCCTCCTGGACGCGGATCCGCCGGCCGTCGACCTCGGCGTTGACCTGCGCCAGCACGGTCGCCGCGCCGACCAGTCCGACCCGTACCCGCAGTGCCTCGACGAGGGCGTCCGCGCCGCACACCACGGCCGCGACCCGGGCCTTGGCGTCGATCGCGAAGTTCCGCGAAATTCCCTCGCACACCTGCACCGTGACCAGTTCGCCCATGTCAGGCCTCTCCCGTTCCGCCACGCCGTTCCACGTACTGCCACGCCCGTTCCACGTACTGCCGAATCCGTTTCGCGCACCACCGGGCCCGTTCCGCACGGGGCGCTCCCCGTACCGGGTACGGCCCCGCCGGTCACGGCGGCCCCCGGCCGGCCCGCATACCCACGCGGCGATCACCCTCCCGCCACCGCGCGGTGCCCACAAGGGCCGAACGGCCCCATCAGGGCCGTTGAACCGTCCCGTCACCGCCCTGTCGTCATCCCGTCGCCGCCCCGCCGCCCGCCGTCCATGCCCCTGCCACGACCCGTCCCCGACCCACCACCGAGCCGCCACCGGCCCGCCACCGACCGGCCGCAGCCGGGCCATCCCGCCCGACCCGGGCGTCCGGCCCCGGATCATGCGGGCCGAACGTCACAAAGATGGGGGCCGGTCCCCCATGCCCCGGTGGCCACGCCGGGGCAAGGATCAGCACCGGGGGGCAGCGTCTTCGACGGCAGCGCGCCCCCTCCCGGCATCGGAGGTGCGGTGGTGGCTGAGGTGAACGCCGTGCGCAGAGCGCGCCTCGACGGGGGCGGCGTACCGGTTCAGGGCCCGGTCGCACCGGTGGCCACCGCAGCCGTTCCGACCCCGCACACTCCGATGCCCGGCGAGCCCCCGGTCCACGGCCTCCAGACGCGCGGCCTCCAGGCACCCCACCTCCCGGTGCGCGAACTCCCCGCGCGTGAGCTCCCGGCCCGCGCGCTGCCGGTTCGGCGCCGGACCGGCCGCGCCACCCGGTCGCCCTGGTGGCAGCGCGGGCTGACGCCTGCTCAGCCGGTCCCCGGGACCCGTCCCGACTGGGCCGCGTTCACCGAGGCCGCCGTCGCCGCCGCACCCGTGCGGCCCATCGTGCCGAGGGTCGGGTACCCGGGCCTCAGCGGCTTCGCCCTCGTCCTCGCGCCCTTCGCCGAGCGCGCCCTGGTCCGGCTGCTCGCCGCGCTCCCCCGCGACGTCCGGGCCGGGGACCACCTCGACCTGCCCGCCCTCCGCGCGGGTTTCACCGCCCGGCTCACCGGGCGGCTCAGCCGGATCGCCGCCCGCACGCTGGTGCTGGAGCTGAACGTGGCCCGGGTGAGCGGCCGGCTCAGCGGCGGCACCCCGCAGGAGCGGTTCCGCTCCTTCCTGGCGCTCACCGCCCGCCGCGAGGGGCTCGCCGCCCTGCTGCGCGAGTACCCGGTACTGGCCCGGCTGCTCGCCCAGACCTGCCTGGACACCGCCGACGCGCACGCCGAACTGCTCCTCCACTTCGCCGCCGACCGGCCGCTGCTGGTCTCCGGACTCCTGCGCGGCACCGACCCCGGGCCGTTGGTGGCCCTGGAGTCCGAGGCAGGCGACCGCCACCGGCGCGGCCGTACGGTCGCGGTGCTGCACTTCGCCAACGGCACCGCCGTCGTCCACCGCCCCCGGCCCCCGGCCGCGCACCGGCACTTCAACGGCCTGCTCGGCTGGTACAACGCGCAGCCGGGGGTGCCCCGGCTGCGCGCGCTCGCCGTGCTCGACCGGGTCGGCTACGGCTGGACGGAGTACGCCGAGGCGCGGCCCTGCCACACCGGGTACGAGGTCGAGCGGTTCTACCGGCGGCAGGGCGCGCTGCTGGCCCTGCTGCACGTCCTGGACGGCACCGACCTGCACTTCGAGAACCTGGTCGCCTGCGGGGACCAGCCGGTGCTGGTGGACGTGGAGACGCTGTTCCACCCGTCGGCCCCGGCCGGCCCCGGGGAGGATCCGGCGGCCCGGGCGCTCCAGGGCTCCGTCCACCGGGTGGGGCTGCTACCGCAGTTGCTGCTGGGCGACGACGGCGCGGTGGACGTCTCCGGGATCGGCGGCGGCAGCGGCGGCCGGCCGGCCTCGTCCCCGGTGGAGGGTGTGGACTGGGCGGGCGCGGGCACCGACGAGATGCGGCTGGTGCGGCGCGCCCGCCCGTTCGGCGAGGCCCGCAACCGGCCGCGGCTGGGCGGCGCGCCCGTCGATCCGGCCGGGTACACCGAGGAGCTGGTGGCCGGCTTCCGGGCCGGCTACGCGGCGCTCGCCGCCGGCCGCGACCAACTCGTCGGGCCGGAGGGCCTGCTGAACGCCTTCGCGGGGGACGAGGTGCGGGTCGTGCCGCGGGCCACCCGGGTCTACGCGCGGCTGCTGGACGAGTCCACCCACCCGGACGTCCTGCGCGACGCCGCCGCCCGGAGCGCCGTCCTGGAACTGCTGCGGACGGACGCGGTGGGCGACCCGGGCTGCCCCGGGCTGGCCGACCACGAGCTCACCGACCTGTGGGCCGGTGACGTCCCGCTGTTCACCACCCGTCCCGGCAGCCGCGACCTGTGGACCGCCACCGGGCTCCGGCTCCCCGGCGAGCTGGGCGAGCCCGGGCTGGCGCGCGCCGAGGCGAAACTCGCCGCGCTGGGCGGCGTGGACCGCAAGGACCAGGAGTGGATCATCCGCGCGGCCATGGCGGGCGCCGCCGGCACCCCCGCGCACCGGCCCGGGCGGCCGGTGCCCGAGAACGTCTGGGCCACCGCGCCCGAGTCCGAGCAACTCCTCACGGCCGCACGGGGGGTGGGCGACCAGCTGGTCGCCCTCGCCTACCGGGGCCGGTCCCGCACCAACTGGCTCGGCCTGGAGCTGCTCGCCGAGCGGTACTGGCGGGTCCGGCCGCTCGGCGCCGACCTGGCCGGCGGGTACACCGGCACGGCGCTGTTCCTGGCCCAACTCGCCGAGCTCACCGGCTCCGACCGCTACGCCGAGGTGGCCCGCCGGGCGCTGGCCCCCCTCCCCGCCCTGCTGGAGACCCTCGGCGGGCACCCCGACGGGCCGGCCGCCGTCGGCTCGGGCGCGTTCGCCGGGCTGGGCGGCATCGCCTACGCGCTCACCGAGATCGCCCGCACCCTGGACGACCCGCTGATCCGGCAGTGGACCGGCCCCGCGGTGGCGCTCACCGCGGCCGCCGCCGAGCGCGAGACCGACACCGGCGTGCACAGCGGCACGGCCGGCGGGCTGGCGGCGATGCTCGCCGTCCACTCCGCCACCGGCCGGTCCGAGGCGCTCCGGGCCGCCGCCCTGTGCGCGGAGCGGCTCACCGCCGCACCGGCACCCGCCGCCACCGGCTTCGCCCACGGCTCGGCGGGCGTCGGCTGGGCGCTGCTGCGGTTCGCCGAGGCCGCTGCGGAGCCCGCCGGCGGGCCGTACCACCACGCGGGCCTGGCCGCCCTGCGCGCCGCCACCGCCCTCCGGTCCCGGGAGGGTTCCTGGTGCCGCGGCCGGCCCGGCACCGCGCTCGCCGTCACCGACAGCCCGGCCGCCCTGGCCGACCAGGGGCTCGCCGACTGGGCGCAGCGCGCCGTCCGGAACACCGCGCGCGCCGCGCCGCTGCCCGACCACAGCCTCTGCCACGGCGAGTTGGGCGTGCTGGAGCTGCTCGGCCGCGGCGGGCCGCCGTCCGGGCGGACGCCCTGGGTACGGCGGGCGGGCGCGCTGCTGGCCGGGGTGGACCAGGACGGGCCGCGGTGCGGCACCCCGGAGTTCGTCCCGCATCCGGGGCTGCTCACCGGGCTGGCCGGCATCGGGCACGGACTGCTGCGGCTCGGCTTCCCCGAGCGGGTGCCGCCGGCCCTGCTGCTCCGCCCCCGGGCGCCCGCACCGGCCCGCCCGGCCCCGTGACCGCCCGCCGCCCCGGCACCCCGGCCCCGCGGCCGCCCCGGTCACCGGCCCTCATGACCACCCCTGCCACTCGACCGACACCGGCCCGCGGGCCGCACTGACCGCTCCACCGTTCACCGTTCGGTACGGCTCGGTACGACCCAGCGGCACTCGGCAGGACTCGGTACGGCCGGGTGCCGCCGAGCACGAGTCCGTACGAGCGGGCCGGCGCGGCGGGCGAGCACCCTCGCCCGGGTACCGGGGCCTGCTCCGGTACCACCCCCTGGAAACCACTCACTTCAACGACGAATGGGAGTAGAGGAACGCATGAACGACAGCGACTTGGTGCTGAGCTGGAAGCGGCCGGAGGGCCGGCCGGACGAGGCCGTCGACCACCCCGCGGGTGACATCCGGCTGCGGGCGGGCGGCGGGCTGGGCCTGCGCTCCCAGCTGCTGGCCGGAGGCGGGGGCGCGGTGCCGCCGGTCTTCGAGTTCCCGACCATGACCGTACCGATCTGACCTGCGCCGACGAGGGCACCCGACGACGTCGCCGGCACCGCGGGGACTCCCCGCGACGCCCACCGGGCGGTCCGCCCGCGACGACGCGGCCGGCCGTCCGCCACCGGGGACCGGGCAGCGCCCCGGTGGCGGAGCGGACCGGGGCGCCCCTGATGCGGGCGCACGGTAATCGACCTGTGACGACCGTGTGCCCGCGCAGTGGCCGGTTCAATACCCTACAGAACGGATGGGCCGTCAAGTAGCCTGCGGCCATGCGGACCACTTCGTCGATCACCGTCGGCCGGGCAGCCGAGACCAGCCTGCTGAGCAGCGCGCTGGCCGCCTCCCGGCAGCGGTCCGGACGGGCGGTCTTCCTGCTCGGCGAGGCCGGTATCGGCAAGTCCCGGCTGGCCGGGGAGTGCGCGTTCCAGGCGTACGGGCTCGGCCTGCCGGTGCTGCGCGGCCGGGGCAGTTCGACCGGGACGGTGACACCGTTCCGGCCGCTGATCGAGGCGCTCTCCTCGCGCTTCCGGGCCTCCGGGACGCCCTCCGACCCGGAGCTGGACCCGTACCGTCCCGCGCTCGCCCGGCTGGTGCCGGAGTGGCGCGGTGAGGCCGCCGCGGCCGCCGGGGCGGGCGCGTACCCGGAGACGGTGGTCGAGCTCGCCGAGGCGCTGCTGCGGCTGCTGGCGGTGCTCGGCCGGGAGCACGGCTGCGTCCTGCTGCTGGAGGACCTGCACGACACCGACGCGGAGACGGTCGCCGTCCTGGAGTACCTGATCGACAACCTGGCGGGCCTGCCGGTGCTGCTGGTCGGCACCCTGCGGGCGGAGCCGGGCCCGGCGCTGGACCTGGTCCGGGCCGCCGAGCGGCGGCGGGCGGCCGCCGTCGCGGAGCTGCGGCCTCTGCCGCCCGCCGACGTCCGGGCGATGGCCGCCGCCGTCCTGGAGGCCGAGACCGCCGAGGTGCCCGCGGCCGTACTGGACCAGCTGGTCGAGCGCGCCGACGGATCCCCCTACCTCGTCGAGGAGTTGCTCGCCGACATGCTCGCCTCGGAGGCGCTGCGGCGCGAGGACGGACGGTGGCAGGTGATCGGCGGTCTCGGCACCGGGGTGCCCAGCACCATCGTCCGCAGCTGGGGCCGGCGGATCGACCAGCTCGACCCGCAGGTGCGCGAACTGCTGCTGACCGCCGCCACCCTGGGCAGCCGGTTCTCGGTGGCCACCGTCCAGCTGATCACCGGGTACGACGACCGGACGCTCTTCAGCAACCTGCGGTCCGCCTCCGAGGCCAATGTCATCGTGCCGGACGGCGCCGCTCCCGACCGCTACGCCTTCCGGCACACGCTCACCGCCGACGCCGTCACCGCCGCCCTGGCACCCGCCGAACGGGCCGCCGTGGCCCGCCGGGCGGCCCGGGCGATCATCCGGGCCGATCCCGAACTCATGGACGAAAGGCGACAGTTGGTCGCCTCCCTGCTGCTGGCGAGCGGCGACCGGGCCGGCGCCGCCGTGCACTTCGCCGAGGCCGGACGGCGGGTGCTGGAGGCGGGCGCCGCCGGGTCCGCCGTGGTCCTGCTGGAACGCGCGCACGAGCTCGCCGGGGACGCCGAACGCGCCGCCGTCACCGAGCGGTTGCTGCTGGCCCTGGCCGAATCCGGGCAGCTGGACCGGGCGTTCGAGCTGGTCCGCACCCTTCCGCCGGTCCACGCCGACCCGGCGGCCGGCCGCTCCGACGCCGTCGACCGGCGGATCCACCTGCACACCCGGCTCGCCTGGGTGGCCGTGATGGTCGAACGGATCACCGAGGCCGTCCCGCAGATCGCCGCCGCCCGGGCCCTCTCGGGCACCCGCCCGCGCCCCGAACAGGACGCCGCCCTCGCCGTGGTGGAGGGCCATCTGGCGCTGTTCCCCGACCAGAGCCAGGGCGGGACGGACGGGCGCGGCCGGCTCGTCGAGACCGAGCGGCGCGCCCGCCGGGCCGCCGAGGTGGCCGAGCGGGCCGGCCTTCCGGTGGTCGCCTGCCAGGCCTGGCAGTTGCTCGCCCTGCTGGCCCGCGAACGCGGCTTCGACGCGGCCGACGCCTGCCTGGAGCGCATGCTGGCCGTCGCCGAGGGCCACGCCCTGCCGGTCTGGCGGGTGGAGGCGCTGCTGCGCCTGGGCGCCAACGCCTTCATGCGCACCGGCGACGGCGCCCGGCTCGAACGGGCCAGGGAGGCCGCCGCCGGGCTCGGCGCGATCGTCCTCACCCAGACCGTGGACGGGCTGCTCGCCATGAACGCCGTCCTGCGCGGCGAGTGGCGCACCGGCCGGGAGATCATCGACCGCTGCCTGGACGCCACCGCCCGGCTGCGCAACCTCTCCGCGCACCGCTATCTGCTGCTCACCTCCGCCACCCTCGCCGCCCACCTGGGCCGCGGCCGCGAGATGGAGCGCGAGCTGGCCCGGTTCCGGCAGGCCGGCGGCGAGGAGTCGCTCCTGATGCCGCTGCGGTACGGCCTCTGCCGGGCCGTCGGCGCGCTGCTGGCCGAGGACCGCGCCGGGGCCCGGGCCGAACTGGCCGCCGGCCTCGCCTGGGAGGAGGAGCACCCGAGCGTCTTCTACCTGGCCGGACGGCATGGACTGCACCCGCTGCTGGAGGTCACGGACGGCGCCTGGGAACGCGCCGACTTCGAGAAGGCCGCCGCCGCCCCGGCCGCCGAACTCGCCTGGAACCGCCAGTTCCTGGGGTTCGCCGACGCCGTCCTGCTCGGCCGCGAGGGCCGCCGGGACGACGCCGCCCGCGCGGTCGAGGAGGCCCGCGCGGCGGCCGGGCCGTTCCCGCTCGCCCACCACCTGGCGCTGCGGCTCACCGCGGAGGCCGCGCTCGCCGACGGCTGGGGCGACCCGGTGTCCTGGCTGCGCACCGCCGAGGAGTACTTCCACGACACCGAGATCCAGCCGGTGGCCGGGGCCTGCCGGGCACTGCTGCGCCGGGCCGGGGCCAGCGTCGCCCAGCACCGCGGCGGCCGGGACCAGATCCCGGCCCGGCTGCGGGCCTGCGGGGTGACGCTGCGCGAGTACGAGGTGTTCGTCATGCTCGCGGACCGGCCCGGCAACCAGCAGATCGCACGGAACCTGTCCATCTCGCCGCGCACCGTGGAGAAGCACATGGCGAACCTGCTCGGCAAGACCGGCCGCCCGGACCGCGCGGCGCTCTGCGAACTCGCGGCCGAACTCGACACCCGCGGGTAGCGGCCGGGCGGCGCGCACCGGATCCGGCAGGCCCGCCCGGGCAGCCGGACGGGGGCGGCCCGGTCAGTCCCCCATGAACACCACCCGCCGGCCGCCGGTGGCCGGCCCGGCCGGCCCGGCGACCGTCGAACGCCCCGCCGGGACGGCCCGGTCACGGCCCCAGGCGCGGATCTCCTCGATCCGCTCCGGGTTGGTCCGGCTGAACGGTGTGGTGTTGGCGAAGGTGTCCAGCACGAAGGAGGGCTTCAGCCGCTCGGCGCCGCCGTTGAGGAACACCTCGGCGCCGACCTCGTGCAGGGCCGCCTCGATGTCCGACCCGGCGAAGCCCTCGGAGAGGTCCACCAGCAGGTCCACCTGGTCGCCGGCCGGCTCGGCCTTGAGGTAGCGCCGGTAGTACAGCTCGATGATCTCCCGGCGGTCCTGCGGGTCGGGCAGGTCGACGAAGAACAGCTCGTCGAAGCGCCCCTTGCGCAGCAGCTCCGGGGGGAGCCCCCGGACGTCGTTGGCGGTGGCGACGACGAACGCCCGGGACCGCGACTCCTGGAGCCAGAACAGGAAGTGCCCGATGACGCGCTGCGGCACGCCCGTCCCGTCGTTGCGGCCCGCCAGCCCCTTCTCGATCTCGTCGATCCACAGCACGCACGGCGACACCCGGTCGGCGGTGTCCAGCGCCTCCCGCATCCGGCCCTCGGACTCGCCGAGGTACTTGCCGTGGATGCTCGCCATGTCCAGCCGGTAGAGCGGCAGCCGCCACTGGGACGCGATCGCCTTCGCCGAGAGCGACTTGCCGCACCCCGGCACACCGACCAGCAGGACGCCGCGCGGCGGCCGCAGCCCGCTGCCGCGCAGGTCGGCGTGCATCAGCCGGTGCTTGCGGTCCAGCCAGGCCCGCAGGCTGGCGAGCCCGCCGACCGCGTAGTCGGCGTCCTTGAGCTGGACCCGTTCCAGCCCGGCCAGATCGCTGAAGATCCGGTCCTTGGCACTGGCCAGCACCATCACGTCCTCCCGCCGGACGGCCCCGCGGGCGACCACGGTCGCCATCAGGTTGACCGCCTCCGCCTCGGTGACGCCGATCAGGAACTCGGCCGCCCGCCGGGCGTCGTCCTCGCTCCAGTCGATCGGCACCACGCCGCGGTGGTCGTCCAGGAAGCCGGTGACGGTGCGGTACATCTCGTCGGCGTCGGGGAGGTCCAGCTGCAGGCTCATCCCGAGCCGTTGCAGGCCGCTCCAGATCGGGCTGTCGGTGATCAGCACGATGCAGCCCGCGTTGGCGTCGGCGAGCCGGGCGAGCTCGGCGACATGGCGGGTGAACGGGGTGTCGTTCTCCAGGCCGTCCGGATCCACCAGGATCAGCGTGGCCTGCGCCCGGCTGGTGAACTGGGCCGCGGCGAACTCCATCGCCCCGGTCAGCGAGCGGTCGTCCTGGACGGTGCTGTTGGTCCGCAGATCGCGCAGGCCGGTCGCCCTGGTGTAGATCCAGAACTGCTGGCCGCTGCGGCGCGGCCGGGTGGCGATCTCCGTCACCAGCCGCAGCGCGCGCTGCTGTTCGATGCTGCGCAGGCCGATGACCGGCACCCGCGCGGTGAGGTAGCTGTCGAGGTCCGCGAGGCTCTCGGCGTAGTTCGGCATGGTGGCGTCAGTCCTTCGGTGGGCGGGGCGGGGTGCCCGGGACGACGCGGCGGCCCGGGGCCGCCGCGTGGTCGTAGGCCCAGCCGGCCGGGTCGGCCGGGGGCCGCTGGGCGAGGACGGCGGTGAGCGGGTTGTCGCGCAGCGTGCGACGGCGCTGTTCGACCCACCCCGGGTCCCGGCCCGCGGCGCTGCGGCGGTCGAGGCCCCGCTCCAGGTCCTCCTGGACACGCCGGACCTGCTCGTCCACGGTGGCGGTCAGCCGGGTGCGCAGGTCCTCGGGCAGACCGGGGTGGGCCGCCAGGGCGCGGATCCGGTGCAGCCCGGTACGTGCCTGGGTGAGCGCCCGGCCGAACGCGAACTCGTCGCCGGTCGCGTTGAGCGCGGACACCAGGGCGTCGGACCAGCCCTGCAACCGCGCGCCCAGCGCCTCGGAGATCCGCCCGGCCAGCCGCGCCAGGGTGTCGGCCGGGTAGCGCGCCGGGTCGAGCGCCGGCAGGCCGTCCGGGTCCTCCGGCGCGCCCTCGGACCAGCGTTCCAGGTAGTCCGCCCAGCGCTGGTACTCGCCGCCGGGCGGCGCCTGCCGCGGCTGCCGGGCGGTCCGGCGGAACCTCATGACGCGCTGCCGGGCCGGCGGACCAGGGCCTCGCCGGGCGGCAGCGGTTCCCAGTCCGGCAGCCGGTCGACGATCCGGCGCAGCCGGCCGGTGGCGGGCGCGGCGGGCTCGGGACCACCGGCCCGGGGCGCGGCCGCCCACGGGGTGGTCGGCGGCCGGCGCGGCGGCGGCGGGACGTTCGGCTGGTGGTCGGTCACCGGGTGCCTCCTCGCGGCGGGTGGGACGATCCGGAGGCGTCCGGCCGGACGGAGCGCCCGTCGTAGGGGTTCCGGGCGTAGCCGGCCGTGGCCAGGTCGGCCAGCATCGCCCTGACCTCGGCCTCGACGGCGTCGGCCGCCCGGAAGGCGCTCTGCCAGTCGGTCAGTTCGGCCGCCGCCGCGCGCAGGTCCCGGAACGCCTCCTCCCGGCTGTGGGCGAGCGCCTTGCGGGCGGCGGCCAGCGCGGTGGCGGACCGCCGGTGGCGCACGTACAGCAGGACGCCCCAGATCCCGCCGACCACGGTCGCGAGACCGGCGGCGCGGGCGGCGTCCGCGCGGCCGAGCAGCAGGACGATCGCCAGCAGGACGCCGCCGAGCAGCAGCAGGTGGTGGCGGAGCGGGAAGACGAGCGACTGGACGAGGGGCCGGGTGTGCTCGTCCCAGTGCCGGCCGAGCGACTGTTCCAGTTCGGCCTGCGGGGTGTTGAGCGAGCCGGTCCACGGGGGGATCCGCGGCCCCGCCGGGGCGGGCCCGGGGGCGGTGCCCAGGACGACCTGGACGTCGGACGGCTGGGCCATCCGGTAGTCGCGGCCGAAGCCGGCGTGCGCCTCGGTGAACCACTCCCGGCAGGCCGCGACGGCCAGCCGCCGGGTGGCGGGCGAGGCGCCGATCGCGGCCGGGGTGAGGGCGGCGGTCGACTGCAGGCTGAGGAGGTCCATGGCCGGCTCCAGACCCGCCGCGTTCACGGCGACGGCCTGCCGGGCGGCGTCCACGTCCCCGTCGTGCTCCACGACGGCCCGTTGCAGCGCGAGGTCGCGCCGCAGCGGCAGCTCCTCGGCGTCGTACTCGCCGACCAGGCGGTCCAGGATGTCGTCGATCGCGTCCAGCAGCCGGGGGTGGGACGTCGGCTCCCCGGTCATGACGGCGCGGTAGGTGTCGAGGACGGTCCGCTGCGCCCGTGCGGCGCCCAGCGCGGCGCCCAGCTGCGGCCACTGCGGGGAGACCGCGGCCAGCCGGGGGAACTCGCCGACGCCGGCGGGCGTCGGCAGGGCGTCCAGCGCGGCCCGCCAGCGGCGGACCTGGGCGGTCCTGGCCCCCGGGTCGGCTTCGAGCCGCTCGTGCCAGACCGTCATGGTGTCCGCCAGGACGGCGCGGCTGGCCGGACCGAACGCCCCCTGCGCCACGGATTCCAGGATGACGGTGAACTCGCGGCCCAGCGCCGCCGGGTCCTGGGCGAGCAGGTAGTGCCGCAGCCAGCGGGCGGCCGGGTCCAGGCGGCCCTGCCGGCGCAGCACCAGGGCGAAGAAGAGCGAGGTGCGGCCCGGGGAGCGCCGGAACGCCTCCTCGACGGCCCGGTCGCAGAGCCCCGGGTCGTCGGCGGCCCAGCTCGCGAGGGCGACCAGGGCGGGGGCGAGCCAGTAGCGCGGCGTCTGGATCATGAGCTGCTCGCTGACCGCGCGGACGGTCTCCTCGGAGACCACCCCGAGGTCGAAGGCCTGGAGCATGCCCACGGCCGTGCGCCGGACGGTCCGGTGGTGGCCGAACCGGTGGTCCATCTCGTCCTGGATGACGCCGATCCTGGTCTCGGCCCGCTGCACGTTGGAGGAGAGCTCGAACTGCCGGACGAAGGCGAGGAAGTCGTCGCGCAGCTGCCGCAGTTCGCCGTGCGCCCGGTGCTGGGCGGCGCCGACCGCGTCGACCTTCCCGACCAGCCCGCCGACCTGTTCCTGGACGTATCTGACCTGCCGGTCGACGTCCGCGAGCTGGCGGCGCAGGACGAAGTCGATCTCGTTCATACGGCTCCCCCTCGACGGCGCTCCGGTGCGTGGCGCGGGCGTTCGGGGCCCGGGCGTTCGGAGCGCGGGCGTTCGGAGCCCGGGCGTTCGGAGCCCGGGCGTTCGGAGCCCGGGCGGACAAAGTCCCGGCGGACGTGGCGCGGGCGGACGAGGAACCCGCGGGTGCGGCACGGGCTCACGGGCGGACCACCCCGCCGTCGGCGAACACCGGCAGGAGCAGGCCGTCGCTGTACACCTCGACATAGGCGTACGCCCCGGTGCGCACCAGCATCCGCGCGGCCCGGAACGGCTCCGGCACCGGGTCACCGGGCGCGAAGTGCCGCAGCACCGCGTGATCGAGCGTCAACTGGTGGTCGACGTAGGGCGCTCCGAGCCGGCAGGTGGCGAGGAAGCCCAGCGGCACACCGCCGTGGGCACTGCCGTACCGGTCCGCCAGCCACCGCGCCAGGTCCCGCGCCGCGCCCGGCTCCAGCCCGGCGTCCAACCGGGCGACGGCGTCCAGCAGTTCGTCCGTCCGGCGGCTCAGCCGTTCGCCCGCCGCGACGGGCCGGGGCGGGCTCGTCCGCACCGGCGGCCGCAGGCCGGTCCCGTCCTGCTCCGTGGGCACCGGGCGGACGACCCGCCGGGGTTGTTCGAAACTGGCCATGGATCCCCCGAGTTGGTCCTGCGACCGCGCGTCCGGTCGGACGGCGCGGTGGAGAAGAATAGTGATCGCCCCCATCATTGCGAAGCCCGCCTGGTGAGGGGCACCGTTTGCCCGGGAGACGACCGGGAGACGACCAGGAGACAACCGCGTTCCGCCCGGTGCACACCCCGGTCCGCGCCCCGGCGCACCCAACGCGCCTGCCAGACTCTGCCCATGACGACCGTCTACGCACTCCTGATGGGCATCAACACGTACCCGTCGGCCGACTGGCCCGCTCTCGGCGGCTGCGTCAACGACGTGGCGGCCGCCGGGACCTGGCTGCGCCGGCAGCGCGGCGTCGAGGTCCGCGCCCGCTCGCTGCTGGACGGGGCGGCCACCCTCGGGTCCGTCGTGGCGGGCATCCGCGAACACCTGGGGCAGGCCGGTCCCGGGGACACCGCGCTGTTCTGGTTCTCCGGCCACGGCACCGAGTTCGCCGCCACGGCCGAGGAGCAGCGGATCGAGCCGACCGGCCGCTGCCAGGCCCTGGTCTGCGCCGACGGCCCGCTGCCGGACAAACTGCTACGGCCCCTGCTGGACGGGGTCGCGGCCGGTGGCGCGCAGGTCACCGCGGTGCTGGACTGCTGCTTCGCCGGCGGCGCCACCCGGGACGCGGCGGGTACGCCCCGGTATCTGCCCCCGGACCCGTCCTGGCACGCGTCGGCGCCCGTCGCGGCCCCCGTCCGCGCGGCAGGCGGTGGCCCGACGGCCGGCCCCGGCCCCGGCCACGTCCTGCTGGCGGCCGCCCGGCTGAACCAGCCCGCCTACGAGGACTGGTTCGACGGACGGCGGCACGGGGTCTTCACCCATGCCCTGCTCGGCGCGCTCGGCGAACACGGCGGCCCGGCGCTCAGCTGCCGACGGCTCCTCGCGGCCGCCCACGCCCGGGTGCAGCGCTCCGGCGACCGCCAGCACCCCGTGCTCTGGCCGACCGACGCCGGCGGCCCCGCCGACCGCCCGCTGCTCGGCGGCGCCCCGCACCGACCCGGCCCGTACCTGCTGAGCCTCGGCGGCTCCGGCTGGCAGGTGGACTGCGGCGCGGGCCACGGACTGCCCACCGGCAGCGCCGGCCTGGCCACCGAGTGGACCACCCTGCCCTCCGACGGCACGCCGCCGTGCGTCCTGGCCACCCGGGAGGTCCACGCCGAGCGCACCCTGGTCGAGCCGGCCGACCCGTCCGGGCCGGGCCCCGACCCCGCCGTCGCCCACCCGGTGACGCTCTCCGCGCTCGCCCTGCCGCCCGTCTCGGTCCTGCTGGAGGCTCCCGCCGCCCGGTCCGGGGCGGTGGCCCGGCTGGCCGCGGCGCTCGCCTCGGCGGGCCCGGGCGGCCGGCCCTCGCCGCTGCTGCGGACCGTCCCGCGGGCCGCGGCCGCGAGCGGGACCCTGCTGCGGGTGACGGTCCACGAGGGCCGGGCCCGGATCCTGCTGCGCGACGGCTCGCCCGCCGTCCCGCCGCTCCCGCTGGCCGGAGCCGACGACGCCCGGCGGATCGCCCGCTGCCTGGTCCACCTGGCCCGCTGGCACCAACTGCGGGACCTCGCCAATCCGGACCCGTCCTTCGGCTCGCTCGCCCGGATCGAGGTCGTGCCCTGGGACGGCGCCGCGGCCGTCACACCCGACGGCTCCGGGGAGATCCTCTGCCACTACGGCGACGGCCCGGACGGACCGCGCGAACCACGGGTCTCGGTCCGGATCCGCAACCGCTCGCGCCGCCGTCCGCTCTGGTGCGTTCTGCTCAACCTCACCGACAGCTACGCCAGCTCCCCGGCCCTGTTCCCCGGCCACTTCGTCGCGCCCGGCGGCACCGGCCACGCGCTGGACGGCGAGCCGGTGCACCTGCGACTGCCGCCCGGCCGGCCGCCGCGGCCCGGCGCCCAGGCCAGGGACTGGCTCAAGCTCATCGTCGCGGAGGGCGAACTGAACACCCTGCCCTTCCAGTTCGGAGCCTGGGAACAGGACGGGCCGGCCGACCGGGGCACGGCCGACGGGGCCGACGGGGCCGACGGCGTGTTCCGCCCCGCCCCGCCGGCCGGCACCCGCGACCTGGGCCCGGCGCGACCCCCGGCCGCCGGCCGGTGGGCGGCGCTGACCCTCGCGCTGCGCACCGTCGTCCCGGGCTGAGGCGTCCCGGGCTGAGGCGTCCCGGGCCGGGACCGGGCCGAGGCCGTGCCGGGCCGGCCGTGGTTCACCGGCCGAGATGGGTGAACCCGGCCCAGGCCGACAGGTCGTCCGGCTCCACCGCCGCGGACCGCGCGGCCAGCTCCGCCGGCATGCCCGGCGGCGGTCTGCGGTGCGGGTCCAGCATCCAGAGCTGGGCCCGCCGCAGCGCCCGTCCCGGCGGCTCGGCCTCCACCCGGAGGAAGTGGTGCGTCATGAACATCAGCACCGAGGTCGCCTCGTCGGGCACCGGCCACAGCGAGCCGACCACCGAACGGGCGCCGGCCACCAGGAACGCCGTCGCCAGGCTGTACGCCTCATTGCGGCCGCGCCCCGAGACATGGCTGCGGCAGGCCGCGAGCACGACGAGTTCGAGCCCGCCTGCCGGCCGCCCGGCCGCCCCGGTGAGCTCCTCGGCCGCCAGCTCCCCGCCGCTCAGCAGAAGATACGAGCTGTGGTGCTGGTTGGCCGCCACCGTCGCATGGCAGGCCAGATGGAGGACGCCGCCCGCGCCCGCCCCCGAGCGCAGCCAGCCGAGCACCTCCGCCGGGGTGCCCGGGCCGTCCACCCCGGCCGTACCCGCCCCGGCCCGGCGGCCGTGGAAGGCGCCGCGCGGGTAGAAGACCCGCTGGACGGCGGCGGCCTCCTCGCCCGCGTACCACAGGTCCCCGGTCGGGTCACCGACGATGAGCGCGCTGCCGTCGTGCGGGACGGCCGGGCGGGCGGCGACGTCGCAGAACAGGCGGGCCGAGGCCGCGTAGGAGATCTCGGCCCGTTCCAGGGCGTACCGGCGCCGGCCCGCCGTCTCCGGCTCCGACCAGGCGGCGTGCCAGGGCACCACGTCGAGCCCGCCCATCGGCACCAGGACCAGCGACGGCGGACGGCTGCGCCCGGCGGGCGGTACCAGCAGGTCCAGCAGCGGCCGCAGCGCCGCGTACCAGGCCCAGGAGCAGAGCCGGTCGAGCCGCCGGCGCAACGGCGGCGGGCCGGACGGGGCGCCGGCCGACGGCGCGGGCCCGAGGTCACGGGCCGCCGGGCCGGCCGGGCGATAGGCCCGCAGCGCCGCCGCGTCCTCGCGCAGCAGCGGCAACGGCAGCCAGTGCGCCGCACCGTCCGCGGTGACCAGCACGGCGGCCCCCGGGTGGTCGTCGGAGGCGGGCACCAGGTAGACCAGGGCGTCCGCGCGGAGCGTGACCAGGGCGGCGCCGATCTCCGCCGGGGTGGGCGTGGCGAGCAGCCGCGCGGGCGTCCGCCCGTGGTCGGCACCGGTCAGACCGGTGAGGACCCGGCGGCGCAGTTCGCTCGGCACGCCGTCGGCCGCCCCACCGGGCCCGCCCGCGGCGGCCAGCCACTCCCCGGCGAGGTCCGGCAGGCCTGCGGCATCCAGCAGTTCGGGGACGGACCTGGACGTGGTCGCGGCGTGCAGGACCAGCCCCCGGCAGGAGTCCAGGGCCGCCACCGCGTCCTCGGGCGCGTCGTCCGCGAGGCACCAGGCGGCCACCTCCAGCGCGATGTCGGTGGCGAGCCCGGTGGCCTCGGCGGCCTGCCGGGTGCCGGACTGGAGCAGCGCCAGCCAGGAGTAGCCGCGCACCGCGTCCAGCCCGCACCGCCGCCCGCGCCGGCGGTCGTCCGCGGCCGGGTCGGCGCGGGTGCGGTAGGCGCGGCCCAGCGTCGAGCCGACGACCGGCCAGAGCCGGTGCTCCGGCCCGCCCGCCAGCTCGGCCGCCCGTTCCAGCAGCGCGATGCCCTCGTCCAGCCCGGCCCGGTCGCCCCGCCCCGCCGCCCGGGTGCAGAGGGTGCTGCCCAGCGCGCCGGTGTAGCGCAGCCAGTCGTCCGTGCCCTCGTCGGTCAGGCCGATGGCCTCCCGGAGCAGTTCGGCCGCCTCGTCGAGGAGCTTCGGGTCGTAGTCCCGCGCGTGCCGCACCCGGGTGAGGCCACCGTCGCCGAGCACCCAGGCCTGCTGCCCGCGCGGCAGCCGGGCCGCCAGCCCGCGCAGCTCCGCCAGGGTGGGAGGGCCGAGCCCCGGTTCGGCGCGCGGGGGGACGCCGAGGGCGCGGGCGACGTGGTCCCGCGCCACCCGGGCGCCTTCCAGCTGGGTCCAGACCTCGCCGCGGGCGGGATCCCCCTCCTCCAGCGCCGCGTACAGTTCGGCCAGCCGGGCGACGGCCCGCTCCGCGGTCGGCAGGTCCTCGCGCCGGGCGGCCTGGAGCGTCTCCAGCCCGGCGAGCTGCGCGTCCAGGAGCCGGCGCAGATACGGCGTGGTGTCCGGGAGTTCACGCTGCCGGGCCAGGGCCGCCATCGCGGCCTCCAGGTCGTCGACCCCGGAGGTCACCTGTCCGCGCTGGGCCAGGGCCATGGCGCGCAGGGTGGCGAGGGCCTCCCAATGCCCGCTGTCCGTCTCGGGGATCAGGCCGGCCGCGGTGTCGAGGTGTTCGACGGCGTCGGCCAGGGCCGCGGTGTCGCCCGCCAGGCCGGCGAGCAGGCGGACGTGGCCGTAGCGGAGGTGCAGCACACCGAGGGCGGCCGGGTCCCGCTCCGCCGCGGCCGCGGCCCGGAACAGCGCGACGGCCCGCTCGGGCGGGACGTCGACGCCCAACGGCTGGAAGACGGGGATCAGTTCGAGCAGCTGCCGGGCGAACGGGGCGTACCGCGCATCGGCCGGGTCCATGGTCCGCCACTGCGCGAAGAGCCGCTCGAACTCGGCGCGCAGCCGGTCCCGCCCGCCGATCCCCCGCAGGGTGGCGTTGGCACCGGCGTCGGTGAAGCCGACGAAGGTCTCCCCCGCCTCCACGATGCCGAGCAGTTCCCGGAAGGCCTCGCCCAGGTCCTGGTCCAGTGCGGCCGGCGGTTCCACCGAGCCGGGGACGCGCTCGGCGAGCTCCTGGCGGGTCCAGCCGTCCAGGGCCCTGATCACCGGCCGCAGGGCCGGGTCCAGGTGCTCGGCGGCGAGCGCCCGTGTGGTGCCGTCGAGCACGGCGGTCAGCCGGCCGGGGTCGCGGTCCTCGTCGTAGCGGGTCTTCTGGAGCATCGCCAGCAGGACGGCCTCCCCCGCGACCGGTCCGTGCCACTGCGGCCGCCAGCGCTCCACGGCCAGCTGGACGAGGCCGATGCCGCGGTCCCGTCCGGCCGGGTCCGCGCGCCGGGCGGCCTGCTCGTGGACCAGCCGGCCGAAGACGCCGACGAAGGGCGGGGGCAGCTCGTCCAGAGCGCCGGGCTCGGCCAGCAGGGGTTCCAACTCGCCCATCGCGGGCCCGATCTGGCCGTCGTCCTGCCAGCTCCAGAGCAGCACCGTCCGGATCACGATCCGTCGGGCCACCGCGTCCCGCCGCCACCGGGGCGGCCCGGCCGGACCGTCGCCGGAGTCGTCCACCGCCCGGCCGAGGAGGGCCAGCGCCTCCTCCAACGGCTCGCGCCCCGCGCCCTCCTGACCGTGCGCCATCAGGGAGCGGGCGAGTTCGAACCGGAGCAGCGGCAGGTCGCTGTCCTCCGGTGCGGCGTCGAGCGCCGCCCGGAGGTGCCGTACGGAGCGCTCGGCGTCGGGCGCCCCGCCGCCGGCGGCGTACCGTTCGAAGTGCAGCAGCCCGAGACCCTCGTGCAGCTCCGCGGCCTCCGGGCCGCCGGGCCGGGCGTGCGGCAGCGCCTCCTCGTGCCGGCGCGCCGCCGCGTCGAGGAACTCCCGCCGCCGCCCGGGCGGTTCGTCCGCGACCTCGCCGTACCGCGCGCGCAGGGCGCGGGCCTCCAGCACCAGGCCGACCAGTCCGTCCTGCTCCACCAGTCCGTCGTGTTCAGCCGGCCCGTCCTGGTCCAGCGGCCCGCCGCCCCCGGCGGTCACCGCCCGTCCTCCGCCGGGGCGACCCTGGCCTGGTAGGGCTCCAGGAGGAGGTCGAGCCACCGGGTGCCCTCGGCGGTGTCCAGGTCGACGGGCGGGGTGTCCGCCCGCACCAGGGCGTCGGCGGGGCAGCGGTCACCGAACAGCACCACCACCCGGTCCCCCGGTTCCCGTTTGGAGGGCCAGACGAAGGCCTGGGCCCACGGGTCGCAGTGCTCACGGATCCAGTGACCCCAGTGCCGGGTGAACGGGTACTCCGCGGCCTCGGCCTGGACCAGCCACGAGTCCTGGCCGACGCTCGCCAGGTCCCGGCCGGTGAGCAGGGAGAGCACCTCCAGATCGGCGGCCAGCCGCAGGAAGGAGAGCCGCCGCCCGCGCACGGCGGCCCGCGGCACCAGACGGGGCGTGCCGGCCGGGTCGAACGGCACCGAGCGCAGCAGCGACTCGCAGACGGCCGACTCGGCGGTGAGCCCGGCGTAGAGATAGCCGTACCGGTCGCAGCGGGTGGCGTCGAACCGGCCGCCGCCGTAGAGGCAGTCGGCGGGCGCGGGGTTGAAGGCCGTGGCGGCCCGGCGGGCCGAGTGCAGGCGGAACAGCGGGGTACCGGCGGGCAGGGTCAGCCGGGCGGGGGCGCCGGGGAGTTCCCGGGGCGGTCGGACGTTCACCACGGTGCTACTCCCCCTCCGCCAGATACCCGGCGGCATCGGTCAGTTCGTGCTCCCGGCCGGTGCCGAGCAGTTCCGCCGGAGCGGCCCCGAGCCAGGCGTTGGGCGACAGCCACCAGTCGGCCACGCCCCACGGGTCCCGGTCGGCGCCGAGCAGGGTGTTGACCGCCAGCACGGTGGGCCGGAGCCGGCCGGCGGCGTCGAACTGGAAGCGCGGCAGCCGCTCGTGCCCGCCGGGGCCGGCCAGCCGCAGCAGTCCGGGGGCCCGCGGGTCGCCGCCGAGCCGGTCCAGCTCCGCCCGGTCCACCGCGGTGGCCGCGAGCAGCCGGCGGCGGACCTCCCCGAGGACGGGGCCGACCATCCGGTGCCCGTCCAGGACCAGCACCGCGAGGTCGTCCGCGCGGAAGTCCGCGGCGGTGCCGTCGGCGGCCGCGGTCGTGTACCTGGCCCCGGCGGCCCGGTCCAGCCGGCCGGCCTCGTCGGCGGGCAGCAGGTCGAGCAGCAGCCGGGCCGCGGCCTCGGCCGGGCGGCCGTCCGCCGGGTCCCTCGTCCCGGTGTCCCTCATCGCGCCGAGCGGCCCGGCGAGCCGTCGCAGCCCCTCGGCGCCGATCAGTGCGGCCAGCCGCTCCCAGTCGGCCGCGGCCGCCGCCAGTACGGCTTGCGGATCCATCAGGGCCCTCCCCCCGTCGTCATCAACCGTTCCACCAGCGCGCCCGCCACGCCGCCGCGCACCACCAGGTGGATGTCCCAGCCGGCGCCGCGCGCCAGCTCCGCCTCGACGGCCGCCCAGAGCGCGGCGAGGCTGACCGCGTACGGCAGTCCGCCGCGCCCGGAGCCCAGCAGCGGCAGGCAGACCGACCGCAGCGGCGGGGTGAAGCCTGCGGACTCCTCGGCGAGCAGGGCCAGCGCCCGGGCGACGGCCCTGGTGACGTCGGCGGGCAGCACGTCGTAGTCGTTGGTCCCCGCCCGGGGCACCGCGACGGCCGCGTGGTAGATCCGGCGCACGCCCTGCCGTTCCAGTGCCCCGGCACCGGTCGCGGCCACGGTGCCCGGCTGGACCGCCCGCCCCGAAACGCCGTTCCGGGCGGCCCAGGCCCGCAGTTCGTCGTGGACGAGGTCCTCGACGACGTCCCCGGCCGGGCCGCGCCGCGCACCGGCCCGGCGGAGCGCGGCGGCGACCGACGACTTGTACGCCTCCGGCAGCGCCAGATAGGTGTTGGCGGGCGAGACCACCACGTCGACGTCGCGCAGCAGGTCGACCGGGTGCACATGCAGGGTGACCGTCCCGGCCGTGCCGCCGGCCCGCACGTGGAGCGTCCGGTGACGGGCCGCGAACGGCCGCTCCCCGGCCGCGGGGCCCGTCGCGGCGCCCGCCGCGATGCGCAGGACCTGCTCGGCGACCTCACCCAGGACGAGCACCTCGTGGTGCTTGCGGAACCGCTCGACGCTCACCCCGTAGACGCCGGCGGCCCGCTTGCGCCGGTCGGCGGGCGGCCAGTCCCGGGTGCCCTGCGCCAGGCCGAGGCTGTACTCGGCGGCGGTGCGCAGCGAGCCGGCCTCGATCCGGGCCGTGGCGGCGCGCAGCAGGTGTTCGACGAGGGCGGGTGCGGGCCGGCCCGGCTGGGGCGCGTTCCCGGCCGCGGCGCGGGTCAGCAGCGGCAGCCGCGCGTCCCGCAGCCGGACCAGGCCGAGTCGCCGCACCTCCCGTACCTCCCGCAGAACCGACGCATGGTCATCGAGGTCGTTCGGCGGCATGCCGGACAGAATGGCACCGCCGGTCGGGGCCGACAAGTCGCGGCCACCCGTCCCATTGAACCGGTGCCTCCGGTCGCCGACCGGTCGTTTCCCGGCCGAAGCCCGGTCGGGGCCCGGCCGGGGCCCGGCCGCCACCGCCCGTGCGGCCGCGCCGTCCTGACCGGCCGTCGGATCAGGGCGCCAGTCGGACGATCTCGCCGGTCTCCAGGGCCGCGTGGACGGCGCCGTCCGGCCCGACGGTGATGCCGTGCGGCTCGGAGCCCGGGACGGGCAGTTCGTAGGCGGCGATGCGGCCGTCGGGGGTGCGGCAGCCGATCCGGTCGGCGCCCCACTCGGTGAACCAGAGGCGGCCCGCCGGATCGGCCGCGACGGCGTGCGGGCGGGCGGCGCGGTCGGGCAGCGGGTACTCCGTCACCTCGCCCGCCACGGTGATCCGGCCGAGCCGGCCGGCGCCGATCTCGACGAACCAGAGCGCGCCGTCCACACCGGCGGTGAGGCCGACGGGAGCGGCCCCGGCGGTGGGCAGGGGGTGCACGGTGGTCTCGCCGCCGGGCGTGATCCGGCCGATGGCATCGGCCTGGTTGAGGGTGAACCAGAGCGCGCCGTCCGGCCCGGCCGCGATCATCGACGGGAAGGCGCCGGTGACCGGCAGCGGGTACTCCGTCACCTCGCCCGCCACGGTGATCCGGCCGATCCGGTCGGCGTTGAGCTCGGTGAACCAGAGGGCGCCGTCCGGCCCGGCGGTGATCCCGAACGGACCGGCCCCGGCCGTCGGCAGTTCGTACGAGCACGCCCGCCCCCCGGTGTCGATCCGCCCGATCCGGTGGTCCCGCATCCGGGTGAACCAGAGCGCGCCGTCCGGCCCGGGGGTGATCACCGACGGCCCGCATCCCGGCGCGCCGAGCCCGAACCGCCGCACCGCCCCGTCGGCGGCCAGCCGCCCGATCTCCCCGGCGTGCACCAGGGTGAACCAGAGCGCCCCGTCCGGCCCGGCGGTGATCCCGTACGGTCCGGCCGCCCCGTCCGCGACCGCGAACCGCTCGAACACACGCCGTTCCATCAGACCCCCGGCTCTCACTATCACGACTTCTGTCGCATTAGGGCCGATCCTCGCACGCGGGCTCCCCGGGCGGCAACCCCGTGGCGACCGGGGCCGGAAGTCTGCCGGGCCGATGCGCCCCCGCACCCCCGCGTACCCTCGTTCCCGTGCCAGCCTCACCCCCGCATCACGTCGCCGTCCTCGTGCTCGAAGGCGCGAAGCCTCTCGATGTCGGCATTCCCGCGCAGGTGTTCACGACCCGCGCGAGCATGCCGTACGAGGTACGGGTGTGCGGCGCGGCGCCCGGCCTCGTGACCGGCGGCGACGGTCTCTCGTACTCCGTCGCCCACGGCCTCGACGCGCTTGTCTGGGCCGACATCGTCTTCGTCCCCGGCTACCGGCACCCGGACCGTGACGACCCGCCACAGGCCGTCGTCGACGCGCTGATCGCCGCCCACCACCGGGGCGCGCGGCTCGCCGCCATCTCGACGGGCGCCTTCGCGCTCGCCGCCACGGGCCTGCTCGACGGCAAGCGCGCCACCACGCACTGGCACTACACCCGGGCGCTCAAAGCGAAGCGTCCGCTCGTTCAGGTCGACGAGAACGTTCTCTTCGTCGACGAGGGCAGCGTGCTGACATCGGCCGGCGCCGCCTCGGGCATCGACCTGTGCCTGCACATCCTCCGCGGCGACCTGGGGGTGTCCGCGTCGAACCACGCGGCGCGGCGCCTGGTCGCCGCCCCCTACCGCAGCGGCGGCCAGGCGCAGTACGTGCCGCGCAGTGTGCCCGAGGGGCTCGGCGAGCGGTTCGCCGCCACCCGGGAGTGGGCGCTTCACCGGCTCGGCGAGCCCCTCACCCTCGATGTGCTGGCCCGGCACGCGGCGGTGTCGCCGCGCACGTTCTCGCGCCGCTTCGTCGAGGACACGGGGTACACGCCGATGCAGTGGGTCATGCGCGCCCGCATCGACGTGGCCCGTGAGCTGCTCGAACGTTCGCAGCGGAGCATCGAGCAGATCGCCGCCGACGTCGGCCTCGGCACCGGTGCCAATCTGCGGCTGCACTTCCAGCGCATCCTCGGCACCACGCCGAGCGAGTACCGGCGCACCTTCGCCCAGGGCGAGTAGCCCGCCGCCACGTGGCGCGATCCTTTCGGACCGTGGCGATCACGCCGCTGTCACCGGCGGATGCCGCGCGAGAACCTGATGGCGAACCGAACAAGGGACGCCACTCATGACTCGCATCGCCATCAACGGATTCGGCCGCATCGGACGCAATGTGCTGCGCGCACTGCTCGAACGCGACAGCGACCTGGAGGTCGTCGCCGTCAACGACCTCACGGAGCCCGCCGCCCTCGCACGGCTGCTCGCCTACGACACGACGGCGGGCCGGCTCGGCCGCCCGGTGACCGTCGACGGGGACGCCCTCGTCGTCGACGGCCGCCGCATCACCGTGCTCGCCGAGCGCGAACCGGCGCGGCTGCCGTGGGCCGGACTCGGCATCGACATCGTGCTCGAGGCGACCGGCCGTTTCACATCGGCCACGGCCGCCCGCGCCCACATCGACGCGGGCGCGAAGCGGGTGCTCGTCAGCGCGCCGGCGGACGGCGCCGATGTCACGCTCGCCTTCGGGGTCAACACCGACGCGTACGACCCGGCCACGCACACGATCGTCTCGAACGCCTCCTGCACGACCAACGCCCTTGCCCCGCTGGCCGCGGTGCTCGACGATCTCGCCGGCATCGAGCACGGCTTCATGACGACGGTGCACGCCTACACGCAGGAGCAGAACCTCCAGGACGGTCCGCACCGCGACGCCCGCCGGGCCCGCGCGGCCGCCGTCAACATCGTGCCGACCACGACGGGCGCCGCCAAGGCGATCGGCCTCGTGCTGCCGAGGCTCGACGGCAGGCTGTCGGGCGACTCGATCCGCGTGCCGGTCCCGGTGGGGTCGATCGTCGAACTCAACACGACCGTCGCCCGCGACGTGACGCGCGACGACGTGCTGGCGGCGTACCGCGCCGCGGCGCGGGGACCGCTCGCCGGCGTGCTCGAGTACTCGGACGACCCGCTCGTGTCGTCCGACATCACGGGCAATCCGGCCTCGTCGATCTTCGACTCGGCGCTCACCCGCGTCGACGGCCGCCACATCAAGGTGGTCGCCTGGTACGACAACGAGTGGGGCTTCTCGAACCGCGTGATCGATACGCTCGAACTCCTCGCCGCCGGCTGACCGGAGACCGGGGCGGCCCTCCGGGCGCTCCCCGTCGCACCCTTCGGCCCCGGCCACGCCGCTACGTCGGGCCCGGGTCCGGCTCCGGGCCCGGCTCCACCGCCGGGCCGGGCCCCGGGCCGGCGGCCTTGCGCAGGACGGACACGATCCCGACCCCGGCGGCGCAGAGCGGGACGGCGATCAGGGCCCCGAGGATGCCGGCGATACCGGCTCCGGCCACCACGGCCACCATGATGGTGGCCGGGTGGAGCTCCACGGTCCGGCTCTGGATGAGGGGTTGGAGGACGTTGCCCTCGATGGCCTGGACGGCGAGGACGATGCCGAGCGCCCAGACGGCCGTGCCCAGACCGCCGTCGGCGAGGGCGACCAGGACGGCGACCGTCCCGGAGAGGAAGGCGCCGACGAACGGGATGTAGGCGCCCATGAAGACCAGGGCGCCGAGCCCGGGCGCACCCGGGACGCCGAGCAGGAGCAGCCCGATGGTGATGAAGAGGGCGTCGATCAGGGCGATCAGCGTGGTGCCGCGCATGAAGCCGGCCATCGCCTCGAAGGCCCGGTCGGCGCAGGCGATGACGGTTTCGGCGGTGCGGGCGGGGAGGTAGGAGCGGACGGCCTCGCCGGTACGGTGGCCGTCGCGGAGGAAGAAGAAGACCAGGGCGAGCGCGAGGACGCCGCCGGTGAGGATCTGGGTGGCGAGGCCGAGGCCGGAGATCACGCTGTTGGTGAGGGCGGAGACCAGAGAGTTGGTCTCGCCCTTGGCGTTGTCCAGGGCGTGGCGGATCTTCTCGCCGACGGGCCCGAGCCATTCGGCGAGCCGGTCACCGGCCTGCTGGAGCGCGGCGGCGATCTGCGGGGCGCTGTGCGCCAGCGAGTTGACCAGCAGGGCGATCACGCCGCCGACGGCGACCACCAGCACGGCGCAGGTCAGCCCGGCGGCCACACCCCGGCTGACACCGCGTCGGACCATCCAGGACATCACGGGGTGGAGCAGCGAGGTGCCGAGCAGCGCCAGGATCACCGGGACGGTGGCGGCCCGCAGCTCGACCACGGCGAAGACCGCGAACGCGGCGACGGCCAGGAGCAGAATGACCGCCGCCGACCAGGCGGCCGCCGCCCGCACCACCGGCGGCAGCATCAGATACGGCCTGCGGTGGTCCGCCCGGTGTTCCTCCGGCGCGTCGCCGGACGGGGACTCCCCCGACATTCCCACCTCCGTGTGGGTCGATTGGTCCGAATCGCCCCATACCATCAGATGATCTGATCAAATGTGCGCTTTGTCGGATGCGCGGCGCGCCCCGCCGACGGCAGCGCCCGGGCCGGCCCTCACCGGCCCGGGCGTTCAGCCCAGGGGGCTCACTCGTGGAACTCGAACCTCCACGCCTGCCCCTGGTCGCCGACCTCCAGCGGCCGCAGTGCGATCCGGTGCGGGATGATCTTCAGCAGGCTGAGGTCCACGGCCAGTTCGACGCCCTCGACGGGACCTCCGGGGACGACGACGAAGAAGGTGGACGGCTCCGAGGACTGGTAGAGCGCCCACTCCTTGGGCTCGGGCACCCCCTGGACCTGCGTGTTGACTCTCGGCGGGCCCTCGTAGCCCAGGTACGACTGCTGCCGGAGGTTGCGGATGTGGACGTTGCCGTTGTCGAGCCCGTCCACCTGCCATTCCTGCTCACCGGGCTCGCCGGTGGGCGGCAGGAGGATCACGTTGTCCTTCGGCCCCTGCAGGGTGAGCAACTGCTCGCCGGGCCTGGCGATGGCGTAGACGCCGTTGGGTACGGGTGCCACGGAGAACTCCAGTCGTGTGGGCGATGCCGTACGGGACACCGCCGTTCGATGGGCGGGTCGATTCAATCGGCCCCAGCCCACCGTGCACGGACGAAACGCGGTCCGCCACTCCATCGGGGCACGACCACCCGAACGCACGAACGAGCCCCGAACCCGGGCCCTACGCGTCGGCGATCCGGGCCTGGACGAGCGGCAGCGCGCGGGTGCCCGGGGTGGGAGGCCCGCTCACCGGCGGCCGTCCAGCACGGAGCGCAGCACGTCGATCCGGTTGCTGGTGATGGAGGCGACGCCGGCGGCGCGCAGCCGGCGCATGGTGCGGCGCAGGTCGGCGGTCCAGGTGGAGACGGCGAGCCCGGCGTCCCGGGCGGCGGCCGTGAGGTCGGGGGTGACCAGGCCGAACGGCGGGTTGAGGTAGCGCGGGCGCAGGTCGTCGAGCAGCGCCCGGGCGGGCAGGCCCGGCTGCTTCCAGGTGAGCGCGATCTCGGCGTCCGGGGCGAGGGCGCGGACGGCGAGCATCGCGGTGGCCGGGCCGCAGAAGGCGACCCGCCGCTCGGCACCGAGGGCGGTGACGGCCTCCCAGGTGGCGGCGGCCGGGTGCGGGTCGTCGAGGTCGATGAGCAGCCGGGCGGCCGGGGTTCCGGCCACCGTCTTGACCGCCTCGGCGAGGGTGGGCACGGCGAGGGCGCCGTCGCGCAGTTCGTCGAGCTGGTCGAGGGTGACCCGGCGGATGGGGCGCGGGTCGCCCCAGAGGCGTTCGAGCGTCGGGTCGTGCAGCAGGACGGGCACGCCGTCCCGGGTGAGCTGGACGTCGACCTCGACGGCGTCGGCGCCGGCGGCGAGCGCGGACCCGACGGAGGGCAGGGTGTTCTCGCGGTGGCGGTACGGGTCGCCGCGGTGGGCGACGGCGAGCACCGGGCGGGCGGGGTCCGGGGTCCCGGCGGCGCTCATCGGGTCTTCCCCGCGAGCCAGGGGGACAGGTGGTGGTAGGTGACGGCCTCGCGGTAGCCGGGCTCGCCGGGCACGGTGACGATCAGCGTGCAGGAGGGCGGGAAGGTCCGCTGCCTGACGTGGACCAGGCCGGTCCAGACCGAGTTGAGGAAGGCGGGCACGCTGTCCCGGGGGACGTCGAAGGCGATGCCGTCGAGGGTGACCACGGCCTCGTCGTGGACGAAGAGGCGGACGGTGATCTCGGGGCGGCCCGCTATCTCCAGCAGGGCCTCGTGCGGGACGGCGTCGAGTTCCGGGCCGTCGGCGCCGACGAGGCCGGCGAAGGTCTGGTCGCGGCCGATGTCGTGGCTTGCGCGGACCTCGCGGCCGTGCCGGGCGGCCATCGCCTCGACCGCGAACACGGCGCTCTGGGTGGACGGCAGCGGCGGATGGGACATCGGTGGTCGGCCTTTCCTGAACGGGCGGTGGGTGGACGGGCGGTGGGCGGACGGGTCAGCGCCGTTCGATCATCACATTGGTCGACTTGATGACGGCCGTCGCGGGGGCGCCGGGCACCAGTTCGAGCTCCTCCGCGGACTCCCGGCTGATCAGCGAGACCACCCGGAACGGTCCGGCCTGGATCTCCACCTGGGCCGCGACATCACCGAGCACCACGGCGGTGACGATCCCGGGGAAGCGGTTGCGGGCGGAGGACGGCCGCCCCTCGGCCTCGGCGGTCTCGGGGCGGGCGAGCTCCCGGGCGAACGCGGCGAGCTGGGCGCCGGGGATGATCCGGTGGCCGTGCTCGTCCCGCTCGGCGGCGACCCGGCCGGCGTCCACCCAGCGCCGCATGGTGTCGGCGCTCACGCCGAGCAGCGCCGCGGCCTCGCCGATGCGGTACGGGTTGACCGGCGCCTCGGGCTGGCCCATGTGCGACTCCTGACGGTGGATCGGGATCGGGGGAAGGGGCCCGGGTGCGCGACGGCGGCGCGGGCCGGTCCTCGCCGCCATCCTGCCGTACGGGGCGCCCACCCGGCCAAGCGGAGCGCCCCGGGGGCTACGGCTCGCCGAAGAGGTCCCGGCGGAGGGCGTCACCGGCGGTGAGCACGGCGCCGCTGAGGATCGCGCCGCCGCCCGCCGTACCCGGGCGGACCTCGGTGCGCAGCGGGGAGAGCTCGGCGAGCCGGCGCTCGACCCGCCCGGCGAGCTCGGCCCCGCCGGCCCGGCCGATCTCGCCGCCGAGGACCACACAGCCCGGGTCGAGGACGACGCAGACGGCGGCCGCGCCGACGGCTATCCGCGCGGCCAGCTCGTCCAGGAACGCCGCGCCGCGCTCCCCCGCGGCGAGTGCGGCGCGGACGGCGGCCTCGGCGGCGGGCGCGTCGCGGGCCGGGCCGGCGGGCAGGCCGTGGGCGCGGGCGAGGTCGCAGATCGCGGCGCTGCCGGCCAGGCTGTGGAAGCCGCCCTTGGAGACGGTGGCGGTCGGCAGGCCGCCGGTGCCGGGCACCGGCAGGAAGCAGATCTCGCCGGTGCCGCCGGAGGCACCGCGGCGCAGCCGGCCGTCGAGGATGACGGCGGCGCCGACGCTGTGGCCGAGCCAGAGCAGGACGAAGGTGTCGCGGTCGCGGGCGGCGCCGACCCGGTACTCGGCGCGCCCGGCCAGGTTGACCTCGTTCTCCAGGATCACGTCGGTGTCGGGCAGCTCGCGCAGGGCGGCGAGCAGTTCGGCGTGCCAGCCGGGCAGCGAACCGGTGCTGTTGAGCCGGCCGGTGGCCGGGTCGACCAGGCCGGGGGCGCCGACGGCGACGGTGTGCAGCCGCTCGACGCCGACCCTGCGGGCGGTGTCCAGCAGCGCGCGGACGATCCGCGCGGCGACGGCGCGGTCCGGCTCACCGCCGTCACTGCCGTCACCGGGATCGCCGTCGGAGCCGCCGTCGAGGTCGCCGTCGTCGTCGCAGCCGCCGGAGCGCCGCCCGACCGGGAGCTCGGCGCCGGCCAGGGTCCGTCCGGCGAGGTCGGCGACGACCAGGCTGACGCCGACCGAGCGGACGTCGATGGCGGCGATGTGGGCCCGGGAGGCGACCAGGGCGTACAGCCGGGCGTTGGGGCCGCGCCGCTGCTCGCCGCGCTCGCCGACCACGGCGACCAGGCCGGTGCGCTGCAGCCGTTCCAGCAGGTCCGCGACGGTGGGCCGGGACAGGCCGGTCAGACCGCGCAGCTCGGTCGCGGTCAGTGGTCCCTGTTCGAGCAGCAGGTTGAGCGCCAGCCGGTCGTTGATCGCCCGGGCGGTGCTCGGCGTCGCCGTACGCACGGTGGTCATGGAAGTGCATCCTTCCAGAGTGTTTCTATCAGGGTCCCTTCCTGATAATTTATCGAACCGCACCGCAGGAGCGCGAACAGCGCCGCGCGGGCAGACCTAGAACAGGAACCACCCACAGGGCACCGCCGCGCCGACCGCGCGGCCGGGAGGGATCACCGGATGACCGACACCTTGACCGGGAAACCGCAGGAGCCGCTGAAATCCCCGCGCCGGGCCAGAACCAGCATCGCGCTGGTGTTCGCCGTGCACGGGGCCGTCGGCGGCAGCTTCGTCACCCGCATCCCCTGGATCCAGCACCGGCTCGACCTCTCCCCCGGCCAGCTCGGCCTGGCCCTGGTGATGCCCGCGATCGGCTCCTCCCTGGCGATGCCGCTGGCCGGGCGGTTCGTGCACCGCTACGGCGGGCGGGCGGCGCTGCGCGGGCTGATCGCGCTCTGGTGTCTGGCGCTGGCGCTGCCCGCGCTCGCCCCCTCGCTGCCGGCGCTCTGCCTGGCGCTGCTGGTGTACGGCGCGACGGCCGGCATGGCGGACGTCGCGATGAACGCGCAGGGCGTGGACACCGAGGAGCTCCTGGGCCGCTCGATCATGTCCGGGCTGCACGGGATGTGGAGCGCGGGCGGGCTGGTCGCCTCCGGCTTCGGCATCCTCGCCGCCCACCAGGACCTGGACGCCCGGCTCCAGCTGGCCGTCACCGCGCTGGTGCTGCTGACCCTGGCGCAGCCGGTCTGCCGGGCCCTGCCCGACCTGCGGACGGCCCAGGAGAGCGAGGCCCCGCCGCGGTTCGCGCTGCCGCCGCGCAGTTCGCTGGTGATCGGGCTGGTCGCCTTCTGCGCGGTGTTCGCCGAGGGCGCCTCGATGGACTGGAGCGGCGTCTACCTGCGGGACGTCACCGGCGCCTCGGCGACCGTCGCGGCCGCCTCGTACACCGCGTTCTCGCTGACCATGGCGGTCAGCCGGCTGGCCGGGGACGCGGCGATCCGCCGGCTCGGCGCCGTCCGGGCGACCAGGCTGAGCGGCGCGATCACCACCGTCGGCGGCCTGCTGGTGGTGGCCGCCGACAGCCCGGCGCTGGCGATCCCGGGCTTCGCGCTGATCGGGGTCGGGGTGGCGGTGGTCGTCCCGCTCGCCTTCGCGGCGGCCGGCCGGATCGGCACCAACCCGAGCCAGGCCATCGCGGGCGTCGCGACCGTCACCTACACCTCGGGCCTGGTGGCCCCGGCCATCATCGGCGTGCTCGCCCAGGCCACCTCGCTCACCGTCTCCTTCGGCGTGGTCACGGCGCTCGCCTTCGCCCTGCTGCTCGGCGCGGGCGCGCTGCGCCGGGCGGAGCCGCAGCACACCGGACTCCCGGCCACCGAAGACACGGCCGCCGGAAACATGGCGACCGGAAAATCGGCGACCCCGAAATCGACCACCGAAAACGTGACCGCACTGTCACCGGAAAAGCCTTCCAAAAACAATCTCCCGGCGATATGATCGCACCACAACGGGGAATTTCTCGCTAATATCGCCGACTGCCGGGCACGCCAGTGCCCGGCAGTTCCGCGACCAGCGAAGGAATTCCCCATGTGCTACGACGCCGATGCTGTACCCCCCGTGCCCGCCCCCACCGACCGGCAGTCGGTCCAGGCCGGGCCGCTCACCCTGACTTCCGGCGACGGGACGGAATTCGCCGCGTTCCTGGCCCTTCCGGCACATTCCACCGGTCCGGGGGTGCTCGTCCTGCCGGACAACCGGGGGCTTTCCGGTTTCTACCGGCAGACCGCCACCCGGCTCGCCGAACACGGCCACCCGGCCCTCGCGCTCGACTATTTCGGCCGCACCGCAGGTGGCGACCCGGAAAAGCGCGCACCGGAATTCGGTGAAATGCCGAACCTGCTGCCCCACCTGCTCGCCCTCACCCCGGACGGCCTGGACGCCGACCTCACCGCCGGCATCGACCGGCTGCGCGCGACCGGCGCGCCCGAGGTGGTCGCACTCGGCTTCTGCTTCGGCGGCCGGCAGGCGTTCCGCACCGCCGCACCCCGCTTCGGCCTGGCCGGCGCGGTCGGCTTCTACGGCTACCCGGACGCCATCAACGGCTCGCCCGGCCCCACCCAGCTCGCCGCCGGGCTGACCGCGCCGATCCTCGCCCTCTGGGGCGGCGCCGACGAGTCGATCCCGCCCGCGACGGTCGCCGCCTTCGACGCCGCACTCACCGCCGCGGGGTGCCCGCACATCTTCATGAATTACCCGCAGGCTCCGCACAACTTTTTCGAACTCGGCGCTGTCGAACACTCCGACGCGGCCAGGGACGCCTGGCAGCGACTGCTCGACTTCCTGGCCGGTCCCGGCCGGCCCCGGCCGGTCTGACCCCCGGTCACCAGTGCCGCGCACCACATCTCGGGGAGGAACCCGCATGACCGACCACACCCGCGCGACGCGGCGGCTCGGCTCCGCCACCGCCGTCCTCGCGCTCGCCGCCGGCCTCGCCGTCGCCGCACCGGCGTCCCGGGCCCGGGCCGAGACCTCCAGCCAGTTCGAGATCGTGAACCTCGCCACCCGGCAGTGCCTGGAGGTCGCCGACTGGCGGACCGACGACGGCGCCCCGGTCCGCCAGTGGCCGTGCACCGGCGGCGACAACCAGAAGTGGGTCTGGACCGACAACGACGAGCTGGTCAACGTCCACAGCGGCAAGTGCCTGGAGATCCCCGCCTACAGCACCACCCCGGGCACCCAGGCCGGCCAGTGGCACCGCAACGGCGGGCGGAACCAGGTCTGGAGCGACGCGGGCCGCCTGCACAGCGGCCTGCGCACCATCGCCAACGTCAACAGCGGCCTCCTGCTGGACGTCGCCGGCGCCTCCACCGCGCCCGGCACACCCGTGATCCAGTGGGAGCCCAACCACGGCGACAACCAGACCTGGTTCTACTCGCCGTGGCCCACCGGCCCGCACAACTGACCGTGCGCCACCACGCCTCGCCCCCGCACCGCGCATCCGAGGAGGATCCATGCCCGCACCCCGCGGCGTCATCGGACGTCTGGGCTCCACCGCCACCGCCCTCGCCGCCGCCTCGGCCCTGGCGGTCGTGGTGACGCCGGGCCAGGCGCAGGCCGCGACATCGATCGCGTTCGAGATCGGCAACGCGGCCACCGGCAAATGCCTGGAGGTCGCCGACTGGCGCACGGACAACGGCGCCCCGGTCCGCCAGTGGAGCTGCACCGGCGGAGACAACCAGAAATGGGTCCGGACCGACCGCCACGAACTGGTCAACGTCCACAGCGGCAAGTGCCTGGAGATCCCCGCCTACAGCATCAAGTGGGGCGCTCAGGCCGGCCAGTGGACGTGCGACGACGGGCTGAACCAGTCCTGGTCGGAGACCCTCGTGCACCACAGCGGGATCCACACCCTGAACAACGGCTACAGCGGCCTCGTCCTGGACCTCTACGGCTTCGACGGGACCGACGGCGCGGCGATCACCCAGTGGGGGCGCAACGGCGGTCTCAACCAGGCCTGGTTCTACTCCCCGTGGCCGTCCGACCCGATCGGCTGACCTCCCCGCGCGACCGCGGCTCCCGACCCGCCCCGTACCCCATCACACCCCTCAGGAAGAGTCCATGACCTTACGAACCGTCCTCGGCCGACGACTCGGTTCGGCCGCCGTCGGCCTCGTGGCGATCGCCGGCCTCGCGCTCGCGGCGCCCGCCGCCTCGGCCGGGACCGCCGACGACGAACCGGTCGAGATCAGGAGCGGCGCCTACGGGAGCGGGACGAACACGTGCCTGGAGGTCGCCGACTGGCGAACCGACGACGGCGCCCCGGTCCGGATCTGGCAGTGCACCGGCGGCGACAACCAGAAATGGACGCTGACCGGCCACGGCTGGGTGAACCTGCACAGCGGCAAGTGCCTGGACGTGCCGGGCTTCAGCACCGCCTGGGGCACCCGGGTCGACCAGTGGACCTGCGACGGCGGCGACAACCAGATGTGGACCGACCCGATGCTCGGACACACCGGCCAGGCCCGCTGGATCGTCAATCACCACAGTGGTCTCTATCTGGATGTCTACGGCGGCGGCACCGCCAACGGCACCCCGGTGATCCAGTGGGAGGGCAAAACGGCCTCCCCCAACCAGATCTGGAGCTACAACCCGTACACACCGATCTTCGGGATGGCATAGACCGCCCAGGTGCCCCCGGCGCACCCGGCCGGAGGCACCGGTTACGCTCGGGCGGTGCCCGCACCCGCACCGCCCGTGCCACCGATGACACCCGTCCCACCGCCCGTCGCCGCGCCGCGCTCGCCGTGGCCGCGGTTCGCCCTGCTGCTGGTGATCCTCGGCGCGGCGGCCGGCTCCCTGCTGCTGTGGAGCCCGACGTCCCTGCTCTCCGGCGGGCTGCCCGCCGGGGTGCCCGGGTACTGGCTGGCCCCGGTGTTCGTCGGCGTCTACGCGGTGGGGACGCTGGCCTTCGTACCGCGGCCGGCGCTGAACGCGGCCGCCGGGCTGCTGCTCGGCATCCAGCAGGGCGTGCTGCTGGCCGTCCTCGGGACGGCGCTCGGCGCGGCGGCCGCGTTCGCGCTGGGCCGGCTGCTCGGGCGGGACGCGCTCCGCCCGTACCTGCGCGGGCGGATGCTCGGCGCGCTGGACCGCCGGTTCACCGAGCAGGGGTTCCGCAGCGTCCTGCTGCTGCGCCTGCTGCCCGGGCTGCCGTTCCAGGCCGGCAACTTCGGCGCGGCCTTCTCCGGCGTGCGGTTCCTGCCGTTCCTGACCGCCACCGCGATCGGCGTGGTGCCGACCACGGCGGTGTACGTCACGGCGGCGGCCAGCGCGGGCGAGCCGGGCTCGGCGGCGTTCCTGGTGTCGGCCGGGACGATCGCGGCACTCGGCCTGGTGAGCCTGGTCTCGCTCTGGCGGGCCGCCGTCCGCCGGCGGTCCGCGGCGGCGTAGCGGACCACGGCGGCGCGGCGGTCCGCCCGGGCGCCGGCCGGGACGTCAACAACAGGCGCCTACCGACCGGCTATTCGGTCGCTTCGGCCGCACGGTTGCGCCAGGATGAGCGCCATGACGACCACCACCCCACGGGTCGAGCCCCCGTTCGCGGCCGACGAGACGGCCATGCTGACCGCCTGGCTCGACTTCCACCGCGCCACTCTCGCCGTCAAGTGCGAGGGCCTGACCAGCGAGCAGCTGCGGCTGCGCTCGGTCCCGCCGTCCGGCCTCTCGCTGCTCGGCCTGGTCCGGCACATGGCCGAGGTCGAACGCCACTGGTTCCAGGGCACCCTGCTCGGCGCCGATACCGCCACCGGCCACTACTGGACGGCGGAGGACCCGGACGGCGACTTCGACCACGTCGACACCGCGGACGCCGAGGCGGACTTCGCCACCTGGCGGGCCGAGATCGCGGCCGCCCGGCAGGCCTGCGAGGGGCTGCCGCTGGAGACCGTCGGCAAGCTCCCGCGCCACGGCCAGGAGGTCACACTCCGCTGGATCCTGGTCCACATGATCGAGGAGTACGCCCGGCACAACGGACACGCCGATCTGCTCCGCGAACTGGTGGACGGTGTCACCGGGGAATGAAATCGTTCCCGCATTGTTGACAGAAGGTCAATTAGGTGGCGCCCCCGACCGATATGGTCTATGCGCGCAACCGCGCACCGTACACCAGCGTCCCCTCTGTTGCCCGGGTTCGCCCGGGTTTCCGGCGCGGCACGACTCGTACGGGGGTCGCGAGCGGGCACGGGACCGGTGATCAGTGCGATACTCGGACAGTTCCGGCGAGTGGATGACGTGTCAGAAGGCACGCGCACCCGAGGGGACGCGTACGGGACGAGACGAGGGAGGCGCGGCATGGGAGCACTTCGCGACGAGCACCACAACGGGTGGCTGATGCCCTCCGGGAACTACCCGGCCGCGGTGTACGACGACGAGTGGGTCGAGCAGGAGACGGTGCCGTCCTCCCCCGCCCCCACGAAGATCGTCTCCCTGCGGCCGACCGGCTTCGACGCCGCCAGGGCGGTCGGGGAGCACATCCGGGCCTGCACCCCGGTCGTGATGGACCTCACCGAGATGGACGACGCCGAGGCCAAGCGGATGGTCGACTTCGCGTCGGGGCTGATCTTCGGCACCCGCGGCGGGATCGAGCGGATCGCCCGCCGGGTGTTCCTGCTCACCCCGTCGGACGTCGAGGTCATGGTGATCGACCGGCCGCTGGACGACACCGGGTTCTACAACCAGAGCTGACGCCCGAGGGTCCGCGACCGGGGACGGCAATCGCCGTCCCCGGTTTTTTGCTGCCCTCACCCAGGCCGCACCCCGACCCAGGGGCCTCATCTGAGGCACAGAAGAAACGAATGAGACATCTATGTCTCATCTGACCTACACTTGCCCCATGGCCACCGATCGCGACACCGTCCTCGAAGCCGCCGTCGGCGTGCTCTCCCGCCGCCCGACCGCCCACCTGGACGAGATCGCGCGCGCCGCTGGCATCAGCCGCGCCACCCTGCACCGGCTGTTCCCCGGCCGGGAGGCGCTGACCCGCGAGGTCGGCCTGCTCGGCCTGCGGAAGTTCGGCGCCGCGCTGGACACCGCCGCCGTCGAGGACGGCGACGCGCACGCCGCGCTGCGCCGCCTGGTCGACGCGATCGTCCCGGACGCCGCGCTCTGCGCCTTCCTCACCGGTGAGAACCAGCTCTACGACGACGACAGCGTCAACGAACTCTGGGAGTCCCAGATCGCCCGGCTGCACGCGCTCTTCCTCCGCGGCCAGCAGCAGGGCGTGTTCCGCGTCGAGCTCTCCGCCGGCTGGCTCAGCGAGGCCTTCTTCGACCTGGTGGCCGGCGTCGGCTGGGCCGTCCAGGACGGCCGGCTCGCCCCCCGCGACGGCGCGTTCTCGCTCGCCGAGCTCTTCCTCGGCGGCGCGCTGAGAACCCGTCCCACCGACTCCTGACCACGCACCTCGGACCGGAAACCGGAAACCGATACCCCATGAGCAGCACCGTCCACGCCCACCCCCGCCAGCGCTGGACCGGCCTCGCCGTCCTCGTCCTGGCCGTCACCCTGGTCGCCGTCGACGCGACCGTCCTCTCCCTCGCCATCCCGTCGATCAGCGAGACGCTGCGCCCCAGCGGCACCCAGCTGCTCTGGATCGGCGACGTCTACTCCTTCGTGCTGGCCGGCCTGCTGGTCAGCATGGGCTCGCTGAGCGACCGGATCGGGCGCAAGAAGCTGCTGCTCGCGGGCTCCGCCGCGTTCGGCGCCGCCTCGCTGCTGGCCGCCTACGCGCCCGGCCCCGGCTGGCTGATCCTGGCCCGCGCGCTGCTCGGCGTGGCCGGGGCGACGATCATGCCCTCCACCCTGTCGCTGATCCGCGGCCTCTTCCCCGACGACCGCGAGCGGGCCACCGCCATCGGCATCTGGGGTGCGGCCGCCACCGCCGGCGCCGCGCTCGGCCCGGTGGTCGGCGGGGTGCTGCTGGAGCACTTCTGGTGGGGCTCGGTGTTCCTGCTGAACATCCCCGTGGTCGTCCTGCTGCTGGTGCTCGGCGGCCGGCTGCTGCCCGAGTCGAAGGACCCGAAGCCGGGCCGCTGGGACGTGCTGAGCGTCGCGCTCTCGCTGGCCGGGGTGATCGGCGTGGTCTACGCGATCAAGGAGGCCGCCGCGCACGGTGTGGTCCGCTGGGACGTCCCCGTCACCGCCGTCCTGGGCGCCGCCGCGCTGACCGTCTTCGTCCGCCGCCAGCTGCGCCTGGACACCCCGCTGCTGGACGTCCGGCTCTTCGCCGACCGCCGCTTCACCGCCGCCGTGCTGGCCTCGCTCACCGCGCTGGTCGGGCTCTCCGGTGTGGTCTTCGTGACCTCGCAGTACCTGCAGCTGGTGCGCGGCTACGAGCCGCTGAAGGCGGGCCTGGCCGAGCTTCCGGCCTTCGCCGGCGCGGTGGTCGGCGGGCTGCTGACCGCCCGGCTGGCCCGGCGCACCGGCGCCCGGACGGCGCTCACCCTCGGTCTGCTGGCGATGGGCACCGGCATCGGCCTGCTCGGCTGGGTACAGCAGGACACCACCTACCTGCTGCTGGCCGCCGCCTTCCTGATCGTCGGCACCGCCGAGGGCGTGGTCTACACGCTCGGCGCCGACCTGGTGCTGGGCGCCGCGCCCGCCGAGAAGGCCGGCGCCGCGTCGGCGGTCTCCGAGACGGCGTACGAGCTGGGCACCGCGCTGGGCATCGCCCTGGTCGGCTCGGTGGTCGCCTCGCTCTACACGGGCGGGCTGGCCGTCCCGGCCGGGACGGACCCGGAGGCGGCCGCCCGGGCGGGCGAGTCGCTGGGCGGCGCGGTGGAAGCCGCGCACGGTCTGCCGCAGACCCTGGCCGAGCCGCTGCTGGCGAGCGCCCGGGACTCCTTCGTGCACGGCATGAACACCGCCGCGCTGCTGGCCGGCGCCCTGCTGCTGGCCGCCTCGGCGCTGGCCTGGCGGCTGCTGCGCGGGGTCGACCGGCCGACGGCCGGCGGGCAGGTCAGTGAGCAGGTCAGTGAGCAGACCGGGCCGCGGAGCACGGCGCACGCGAAGACCCGCGGCTGAGCGGCGAGGGCCTGTCCGGCAACCCCTAGGAGGTCCCGAACGGCAGCTCCAGCTCCGCCCAGACCACCTTGCCGTCCCTGGTCAGCCGGGTGCCCCAGCGCTGGGCCAGCTCGCTGACCAGGAACATGCCGCGCCCGCCCTCGTCGTGCTCCGCGAACGGGCGCAGCTGGGGCGCCGGACCGCCCGTGTCGGCGACCTCGACGGTGAGCACCCGGTCGCGGAAGAGGCGCAGCCGGCGCGGGGCGTCGGCGTGCAGCAGGGCGTTCGTGACCAGCTCGCTGACCAGCAGCTCGGCGTAGTCGGCGAGCGCGGTCAGGCCCCAGGCGGCGAGGGTGGCGCGGGTGAACCGGCGGGCCTTGCCGGGCAGCCGGCCGCCGCCGCTGAGCGGGAGGGTGGCGACCCGGTCGGCGGGCAGCGGCAGCACCCGGGCCATGATCATCGCGATGTCGTCGTCGGTGCCGTCGGTGACCAGGGCGCCGAGGACGGCGTCGCAGCTCTCCTCCAGGGTGCGGCCCGGCCCGGAGAGGGTGCGGGCGAGCCGGTCGATGCCCTTGTCGATGTCCTGGCCGCGCCGTTCGACCAGGCCGTCGGTGTAGAGGGCGACCATGCCGCCCTCGGGGAGGGTGAACTCGGTGCTCTCGAAGGCCACGCCGCCGACGCCGAGCGGGACCCCGGGCGGGACGTCCACCGTGTCGGCGGTGCCGTCGGGGGCGACCCGGACCGGGGGCAGATGGCCGGCCGAGGCGATCTGCACGGTGCGTTCCAGCGGGTCGTAGACCGCGCAGATACAGGTGGCGAACTGGCTCTCGCCGATGCCGGAGGCCGTCTCGTCGAGGCGGGTGAGGACCTGCTCGGGCGGCATGTCCAGGGTGGCCAGGGTACGGGCGACGGTCCGCAGCTGGCCCATCGTGGCGGCGGCCCGGATGCCGTGGCCCATCACGTCGCCGACCACCAGGGCGACCCGGCCGCAGGAGAGCGGGACGACGTCGAACCAGTCGCCGCCGACCTCGCTGACCACGCTGCTCGGCAGGTAGCGGTAGGCGATCTCCAGGCCGAGGGTCCGGTGGATCTCCTGCGGCAGCAGGCTGCGCTGGAGGGTGAGCGCGGTCTCGCGCTCACGCCGGTAGAGCCGGGCGTTGTCGATGGCGAGGGCGGTGCGGGCGACGAGTTCCTCGGCGAGGGCGACGTCGGCGGCGGTGAACGGCTCGGAGTTGCGCATGCGGATGAACTCGGAGCCGCCGAGGACCATGCCCCGGGCGGTGAGCGGCACCATCAGGTACGAGTGGATGCCCGCCTCGATGCCGGGGGCGACCCGTTCCTCGGTGGCGACCAGGCCGCGCAGCACCTCCTCGTCCACCTGGGCGCGCAGCAGCGGGCGGCCGCTGCGCAGGCACTGGGTGTAGTTGCGGTCGGGGGCGTACTCGGAGACCTCGCCGACGGTGTCGACGGCGTGGGCGAGGCCGGACTCGTAGGACTCGCCGACGGCGACGGCGCGCAGCTGGACCGAGCGGTCGGCCGGGATGGCGGCGGGCTCGGCGCCGCGCAGGACGGGCTCCAGCAGGTCCACGGTGGCGAAGTCGGCGAAGCGCGGGACGACGGCCTCGATCAGTTCCTCGGCGGTGCGCTGGAGGTCGAGGGTGGTGCCGATCCGGGCGGTGGCCTCGGCGATGGTGGCGAGGCGTTCCTGCGCGCGGGCGGCGCGGGCCTCGGCCTGGAAGCGTTCGGAGACGTCGATGATGGAGGAGCAGACCCCGAAGACCCGGCCGGTGGAGTCCTCCAGCCGGAAGTAGGAGGCGGACCAGGCCCGGTCGCGCTGCGGGTCGCCGGGGACGCGGCCGTGCGAGCGGGCGTCGACCACCGGCCTGCCGGTGCTGAGCACCTGTCTCATGATCTGTTCGATCTCGGCGCTGTTGATGCCGGGCAGGACGGCGCCTATCCGGCGGCCGAGATGCTCGGCGACGGACCTGCCGTTCATCCGGGCGAGGGCCTCGTTGAGGCGGACGTAGCGCAGCTCGGTGTCGTAGACGGCCATGCCGATCGGGGACTGCCCGAAGATGCCGTCCAGGACGGCGAGGTCGGCCTCGATCTGGTGCAGGGCCCGGGTGTCGGAGGCGGTGGCGAGCATCAGCAGGGTGCCGCCGGGGCCGGCGATCGGGTAGGTGCGGAACTCCAGCTGGAGCAGGCGGCCGTCGCGGTGGCGGACCGGGAAGACGCCGGACCAGCCGGTGCCGCTCATGATCCGGTCGAACAGGGCGAGCATCTCGGGGCGGTCGGTGTCGTCGCCCAGCAGCCGGGCGGCGTAGCTGCCGACGGCCTCCTCGGCGGTGTAGCCGAGCAGGGTCTCGGCGTCCTCGCTCCAGTGCAGGATCAGTCCGTCGTCCTGGAGCAGCGCGGTGGCGAGCGGGACCAGCCGGTGGCCGTCGAGGCGTGTGGGGGCACCGCCCGGTGCGGGGCCGGCGGCGTTGGTCGCGTCCCACTCGTGTCCGTGCATGATGAGGCAGCACCCCGGTTCGGCTCGTTCCCGGCCGGGGGCGGTCCATGCGGTCCCGTACCGACCGGGGTTCTTCTCCAGACTGCACGGACATCGGCCCCCCGGCGACCCCTTGGTCAGGGGCCGGCCGGACGGGCCGGGGTGTACGGGCGTCATGGGCGTACCGGGCGCAGCGTACCCTCCAGAACGCCCGCCCACTGCCGGATCACCCCGGATCGTCTGGCGCGGTCGTCGGTGAGCAGGTTGGCCAGGCCGAGACCGCGGGCGAGGTCGAGGGTGGCCTGCACGGATTCCCGGACGCCGGGGACGGTCTCGTCGGCGTCCAGGAACTCGACGGCGGCGCGGTGGGCCTCGCGGCCGACGTGGCCCTCCAGGGCGATGATCCGCTCACGCAGCGGTTCCTCGGTGGCGGCGGCGGTCCACAGGTGCAGGGCGGCCCGGAACAGCGGGCCGGTGTAGAGGCGGACGATCATGTCGACGACGGCCTCGGTGCGGGCCGGGCCGGCGGCCGGCAGCCGGTCCGCGTGGGCGCGGACGGCGGCCAGCCGCTCGGCGGTGACATGCTCGACGGCCGCCGTGAAGAGGTCCTCCCGGGTCGGGAAGTGGTGCTGGGCCGCGCCGCGCGAGACTCCGGCGCGTTCGGCGACCACGGTGACGGTGGAGCCGTGCCAGCCGAGTTCGGCGAGGCAGTCCACGGCCGCGGAGAGCAGCCGCTGCCGGGTGGCGCGGCTGCGGTCCTGCTGGGGTGTGCGGGCGTGGGGTGTGCGGGCGGCGGCGGGCCGGGCGGCCGGGCGGGTGGTCATCGGCGGTGGCGGTCCCCTCGTGGTGCGGTGCGGGCCGGGTGTGCGGTGGCGCGGCGGGCCCGGGGGTCCGTGCCCCTGCCCGCGCCGGTGGCACGGTGCTCCGGTGCGGGCGGGGTCGATCCTCGCAGACGGGCCGGTGGCCGCCGCGGCCGGTCAGCGGGCGGCCTCCCGGGCCCGCAGCTCGCGGCGGAGGATCTTGCCGGCCGCCGACTTGGGGACGGTGTCCAGGAACTCGACCACGCGCACCTTCTTGTAGGGGGCGACCCGGCCGGCCACGAAGGCGGTGACCTCCTGCTCGGTGAGCGTGCTGCCGGGGGCGCGGACCACGAAGGCCTTGGGGCACTCGGTGCCGTCGGCGTCCGGCACCCCGATCACGGCGGCGTCGGCGATCTGCGGATGGGTGAGCAGCAGGGCCTCCAGCTCGGCGGGGGCGACCTGGTAGCCCTTGTACTTGATCAGCTCCTTGACCCGGTCGACGACGTGGAGGTAGCCGCGGTCGTCCACGTAGCCGATGTCGCCGGTGTGCAGCCAGCCGTCGGCGTCGACGGTGGCGGCGGTGTCGGAGGGACGGCCGAAGTACCCCTTCATCACCTGCGGGCCGCGGATCAGCAGCTCCCCCGGCTCGCCGGGGCCGAGGTCGGCGCCGGTGCCGTCCAGCGCGGCGACCCGCAGCTCGGTGGAGGGCACCATCCGGCCGACCGATCCCGGCGAGGGGTCGCGTTCGTCGGGCGAGACGATGTGGGAGACCGGTGACAGCTCGGTCATGCCGTAGCCCTGGAGGAGGTGCGGCAGGCCGAGCCGCTTGGCGCAGGCGTCGGCGAGTTCGTTGTCCAGCGGGGCGGCCGCGCAGAGCAGGTACCGCACCGAGGAGAGGTCGAAGCGGTCGACCATCGGGTGCTTGGCGAGGGCGATCGCGATCGGCGGGGCCACGATCAGGGCCTGGACGCGCTGTTCCTCGATGGTGCGGCAGAACTGCTCCAGCTCGAAGCGGGGCAGCACGACGACGGTGGCGCCGCAGCGCAGCGGCTGGTTGAGCAGCGCGGCGAGGCCGTAGATGTGGAAGAAGGGGAGGACGGCGAGGGTCCGCTCGCCGACCGCGGGCCGGTAGAGGGCGTCGGTCTGGGCGAGGTTGGTGGCGATCGAGCGGTGGGTGAGCATCACGCCCTTGGGCAGGCCGGTGGTGCCGCTGGAGTAGGGCAGGACGGCGATGTCGGTGCCCGGGTCGATGGCGACCTCGGGTGCGGGGCCGGTGGTGGCGAGCAGGTCGGCCAGCGAGCGGTGACCCTCGGCGCCGTCCAGGACGATGATCTCGGCGAGCGGGCGGCCGTCGGCGGCCAGCATCCGCGCGGTCTGCCGGGCGACGGACAAGAAGGGCGAGACGGTGACCAGCCAGCGGGCGCCGCTGTCGCGCAGTTGGGAGGCCAGTTCGGTGGGGGTGGCGAGGGAGGAGACGGTGGTCACGGTGGCTCCGGCCCGGGTGGCACCGTAGAAGGCCATCGGGTAGCCGATCGTGTTCGGGCTGAACAGTGCCACCACGTCGCCCTTGCGGACGCCCGCGGCGGCCAGCCCGGCGGCGACCCGGCGCACGGCCTCGCCGAGCCGGGCGTGGCTGACCGTCTCCCCCGTGATGCCGTCGATCAGGGCCGGCAGTTCCCCGAAGCGGTCCGCGGCTCCCAGTACCGCGTCGTGGATGGGCAGATCGACGATTCCGACGTCCGGGAACTCACTGCGGAACACCAAGGCGTGCCTCCAGGTGGATGGTTGACGCAGGGGTGGAGGGCCGGCCGGTGGTCCGGTGCGCGGCCGGCCGGCCGGGCGCACGGCATGAAGCCTACGGAGCGTGCGCGCGCCCTACGCCATTGTGACGAACCGCGCGGGCCTCGGCACGTGACGCGCCTGCCCGGGGCCGCCGGCCGCCCCGGTTTTCGGCGGCTTCCCAGCTGCTTTCCGACGGCTTTCGGCGGCTTTCGGCGGCGGGGAGATGACGGTTGGTCAGGAGGGGGGTCCGGCGGCGCCGGGGCGGGCCCCTCCCGGCCGCGCCGCCCGGCCGTCGTCCCCGCCGTCGCTCGAAGGCGGGCCGTCAGTAGGACTTGGGCAGGCCGAGGGTGTGCTGGGCGACGTAGTTGAGCACCATCTCCCGGCTGACCGGGGCGACCCGGCCGACCCTGGTGGCGGCCAGCAGGGCGCCCAGCCCGTACTCCTGGGTGAGGCCGTTGCCGCCGAGGGTCTGCACCGCCTGGTCGACCGTCCTGGCGGCGGCCTCGCCGGCCGCGTACTTGGCCATGTTGGCGGCCTCACCTGCGGCTTCGTCCTCGCCCTCGTCGTAGAGCCGGCCGGCCTTCTGGGTCATCAGCCGGGCGAGTTCGATCTCCACCGCGCACTGGGCGAGCGGGTGGGCGAGGCCCTGGTGGGCGCCGATCGGGGTGGACCAGACGGTCCGTGTCCTGGCGTACTCGACGGCCCGGCCGAGGGCCTGACGGGCGAGGCCGAGCGAGAAGGCGGCGGTCATGATCCGCTCGGGGTTGAGGCCGGCGAAGAGCTGGAACAGCCCGGCGTCCTCGTCGCCGACCAGGGCCTCGGCGGGGAGCCGCACGTCGTCCAGGAAGACCTGGAACTGCTTTTCCGGAGCGACGAGTTCCATCGGGATCGGACGGTAATCAAACCCGGGCGTGTCGCGCGGGACGACGAACAGGGCGGGCCTGAGCCGGCCGGTCCGCGCGTCCTCGGTGCGGGCGACGAACAGGACGGCGTCGCAGTGGTCGATGCCGGAGACGAACACCTTGCGGCCGGTGAGCAGCCAGTCCTCGCCGTCGCGGCGGGCGACGGTGGAGATGCGGTGGGAGTTGGAGCCGGCGTCCGGTTCGGTGATGCCGAAGGCCATCTTCCGGGTACCGTCGGAGAGTCCGGGCAGCCACTGCCGCTTCTGCGGCTCGGTGCCGTAGCGGGCGATCACCGTGCCGCAGATCGCCGGGGAGACGATCAGCAGCAGCAACGGGCATCCGGCGGTGCCGAGTTCCTCCAGGACGATGGCCAGGTCGGTGATGCCGCCGCCCCCGCCGCCGTACTCGACGGGCAGGTTGACGCCGAGGTAGCCCGCTTTGCCGGCCTCCGCCCAGAGCTCGTCGGGGGCCTGGCCCGCGCGGGCCTTGCCGAGGTAGTACGGCGAGCCGTAGCGGCGGCCGAGGTCGGCCACCGCCCGGCGCAGCGCCTCGCGTTCGGGGGTCTCGATCAGTCGGCTGCCGGGGGTGGCGGTGCGCGGTGCGGACATGGGGTGGTCCTTCCGGGCGATGCGGCGTCGGGGAGTTGACGAACGGGGTGGGGCGCGCGGGTGGTGGGCGCGCGGGGGTGGGTGCTCGGGCGCGGGTCTCAGCGGGCCGGCCGCACGACGGCGAGCAGGGTGCCGGGTTCCACCTGCTGGCCCGGGGCGACGCGGAGCTCGGCGAGGGTGCCGTCGGCGGGGGCGGTCACCCGGTGCTCCATCTTCATCGCCTCCAGCCAGAGCAGCGGCTGGCCGGCGGTGACGGTGTCGCCGACGGTGGCGGCGGTGCGGACGACGGTGCCGGGCATCGGGGCGAGGAGGGCGCCCGGGTCGGTCCGGACGGCCGGGTCGGGGAAGCGGTCGACGGCGGTGAGCACGGTGGCGCCGGCCGGGGAGTCGACGTGGGCCAGGTCGCCGTAGCGCGCGACGCGGTAGCCGCGCCGGACGCCGCCGGTGTCGAGGACGACCCGGTCGGGGTCGGCGCGGACCAGGACGGTGCCGGGGTGCCCCTCGGCGTCGAGCCCGGTGCGGCCGAACCGGTAGCGCACCTCGTACTCGGTGCCGTCGGCGGCGGTGTAACGCCTGCTCTGCGGCTGGGAGGGCAGGTTGCGCCACCCGGAGGGCAGCGCGCGGCCGGCCCGGCCGGCGGCGGCGTCGGCCAGCGCGGCGGCGAGGACGGCCGTCGGATCGGCCCCGGGGGCGGCGGTGAGCGCCACCGTGTGTTCGGCGAGGAAGGCGGTGTGCACCCGGCCGGCCAGGAAGCCGGGGTGGCGCAGCGCCGCGCCGAGCAGGTCCCGGTTGGTGGCCGGGCCGTGGATCCGGGCACGGGTGAGCGCGTCGGCGAGGCGGCGGGCGGCGGCGGCCCGGGTGGGCGCCCAGGCGATGACCTTGGCGAGCAGCGGGTCGTAGTGGACGCCGATGCTGCTGCCGGGCTCGACGCCGGAGTCCAGGCGCAGGCCGGTGTCGCCGGGCGCGGTGGTGAACTCGGCGGTGACGCCGGGGATGTCGAGGAGGTGCAGGGTGCCGGTCCGGGGCTGCCAGTCGTGGGCCGGGTCCTCCGCGTAGAGGCGGGCCTCGATGGCGTGGCCGCGCGGGGCGGGCGGGTGCGGGGCGGGCAGCGGTTCGCCCTCGGCGACGCGCAGTTGGAGGGCGACCAGGTCGAGTCCGGTGACGCACTCGGTGACGGGGTGCTCGACCTGGAGGCGGGTGTTCATCTCCAGGAAGTGGAACCGGCCGTCGGGGGCGAGCAGGAACTCGGCGGTGCCGGCCCCGGTGTAGCCGATGGCCCGGGCGGCGGTGACGGCGGCGCCGTGCAGGGCGGCGCGCGTCGCGTCGTCGAGCCCGGGGGCCGGGGTCTCCTCGATCACCTTCTGGTGGCGCCGCTGGAGCGAGCAGTCGCGTTCGCCGACGGCCCAGACGGTGCCGTGGGCGTCGGCGAGCAGCTGGACCTCGACGTGCCGGCCGGTGGGCAGATAGCGTTCGCAGAACACCTCGTCGGAGCCGAAGCTCTTCGCCGCCTCGGCGCGGGCGGCGGCGAGCGCCGGCGCCAGCTCGTCCAGCCGGCGGACCACCCGCATCCCTCGTCCGCCGCCGCCGGCCGCAGCCTTGACCAGCAGCGGGAGGTCGGCCTCGGTGGGCACGGCGAGCGCGTCGAGGACGGGCACCCCGGCGGCGGCCATCAGGCGTTTGGCGGCGGTCTTGGAGCCCATCGCGGCGATCGCGGCCGGGGGCGGCCCGACCCAGGTGAGGCCGGCGCCGACGACGGCCCGGGCGAACTCCGCGTCCTCGGAGAGGAAGCCGTAGCCGGGGTGCACGGCGTCGGCTCCGGCCGCGAGGGCGGCCGCGACGAGCAGGTCCCCGCGCAGATAGGTGTCGGCGGGCGCGGCGCCGGGGAGGCGGACGGCGGTGTCGGCCTCGCGGGTGTGCGGGGCGTCGGCGTCCGGGTCGGCGAACACCGCGGTGGTGGCGATCCCGAGGTGGCGGCAGGTCCGCAGGACGCGGCGGGCGATCTCGCCCCGGTTGGCGACCAGCAGGTGGGTGATCAGCACGGTGGAACCCCTCACATCCGGAAGACGCCGTAGCCGCGCGCGCCTTCGACGGGCGCGTTGTGGATCGCGGAGAGGCAGAGGCCGAGCACCGTCCGGGTGTCGCGCGGGTCGATCACCCCGTCGTCGTAGAGCCGGCCGGAGAGGAAGACCGGCAGCGACTCCGCCTCGATCTGCTGCTCGACCATCGCCCGGACCGCGGCGTCCGCGTCCTCGTCGTAGGGCCGGCCCTTGGCGGCGGCCGACTGCCGGGCGACGATCGACAGCACGCCGGCGAGCTGCTGCGGGCCCATCACCGCGGACTTGGCGCTCGGCCAGGAGAACAGGAAGCGCGGCTCGTAGGCGCGGCCGCACATGCCGTAGTGGCCGGCCCCGTAGGAGGCGCCCATCAGCACGGAGAGGTGCGGCACCCGGGAGTTGGCGACGGCGTTGATCATCATCGCGCCGTGCTTGATGATGCCGCCCTGCTCGTAGTCCCTGCCGACCATGTAGCCGGTGGTGTTGTGCAGGAAGAGCAGCGGGATGTCGCGCTGGTTGGCGAGCTGGATGAACTGCGCGGCCTTCTGCGACTCCTGACTGAACAGCACGCCCTGCGCGTTGGCCAGGATGCCGACCGGGTAGCCGAACAGCCGGGCCCAGCCGGTGGCGAGGCTGGTGCCGTAGAGCGGCTTGAACTCGTCGAAGTCCGAACCGTCGACGATCCGGGCGATCACCTCGCGCGGGTCGAAGGGCACCTTGAGGTCGCCGGGGACGATGCCGAGCAGTTCGTCCTCGTCGTACGCCGGCGGCGGGGCGGACGGGTCCGGGTCGGGGCCGGGCTTGCGGTGGTTCAGCCGGGCGACGATCCGGCGGGCGAGGCGCAGCGCGTCCGGCTCGTCCACCGCGAAGTGGTCGGCGAGGCCGGAGGTGCGGGCGTGCATCTCGGCGCCGCCGAGCGACTCGTCGTCGGACTCCTCGCCGGTGGCCATCCGCACCAGCGGCGGGCCGCCGAGGAAGACCTTGGCGCGTTCCTTCACCAGCACGGTGTGGTCGGACATCCCCGGCACATAGGCACCGCCGGCCGTGGAGTTGCCGAACACGACGGCGACGGTGGGGATTCCGGCGGCGGAGAGCCGGGTGAGGTCGCGGAAGAGCGCGCCGCCGGGGATGAAGATCTCCTTCTGGCTGGGCAGGTCGGCCCCGCCGGACTCGACCAGGTTGACCAGCGGGAGGCGGTTGGTGAGGGCGATCTCGTTGGCGCGCAGGGCCTTGCGCAGGGTCCAGGGGTTGCTGGCGCCGCCGCGCACGGTCGGGTCGTTGGCGGTGATGACGCACTCGACGCCCTCGACCACGCCGACGCCGGTGACCAGTGCGGCGCCCACCGGGTGGTCGCTGCCCCAGGCGGCGAGCGGGGAGAGTTCCAGGAACGGCGCGTCCCGGTCGGTCAGCAGCTCGATCCGTTCGCGCGGCAGCAGCTTGCCGCGGGCGCGGTGCCGTTCGACGTACCGGGGGCCGCCGCCGGCCAGCGCCTTGGCGTGTTCGGCGGCGAGGTCGGCGAGTTTGCCGAGCATCGCGGCGCGGTGCCCGGTGTGCTCGGCGCCGGCCAGGTCCACGTGGGTGGGCAGGACGGTCACAGCAGCGCCTCCGGGATGTCGAGGTGGCGGGAGCGCAGCCACTCCCCCAGGGCCTTGGCCTGCGGGTCGAACCGCGCCTGTGCGGCGACGCCCTCGCCGAGCAGGCCGGTGACGGTGAAGTTGAGCGCGCGCAGGTTGGGCAGCAGATGCCGGGTGACGGGCAGGCCGGCGGTCTCGGGGAGGAGTTCGCGCAGGCGGCGAACGGTGAGGGTGTGGGCGAGCCAGCGCCAGCCGGCCTCGTCGCGGGCCCAGACGCCGACGTTGGCGTCGCCGCCCTTGTCCCCGCTGCGGGCCCCGGCCACCAGGCCGAGCGGGGCCCGCCTGGTCGGGCCGTACCAGGGGGGCGGGTCGGACGGGGTGTCGTCCGGCGGGGATTCGTCCGACGGGGATTCGTCCGGGCGGGTGACGGGCGCGGGCGGAATGGTGATCCGGCGGCCGTCGGCCAGGACGGCGGTGTGCTCGACCGCCGTCGCGGCGACCGGCACGGCCGTGAACACCCCGTACGGCGAGCCCGGCCCGGGCGGGGCGGTGAGGTGGAAGCCGGGGTAACCGGCCAGTCCCAACTCGACGGTGGCCCTGCCGAGTTCGCGGCCGACCTTGGCCGGGTCACGGTCCCGGGCGGTGAGCCGCAGCAGCGCGGAGGCGGTCTCCTCGGTGGCGGCGTCGGGATGGTCGGTGCGGGCGAGGGTCCAGCGCAGTTCGGCCGGGCGGTCCTGCGGCGGCAGGGCGTCCGCCAACTGCCGCCGCACCAGGGCGGCCTTGGCCTCGATGTCCAGCCCGGTGAGGACGAACACCACCTCGTTGCGGTGGCCGCCGAGCCGGTTCAGTCCCGCCTTGAGCGTCGGGGGCGGCGGCTCGCCGCACACCCCGTCGATCCGGACCCGGTCCGGACCGTCCTGGCGGAGCCGGACGGTGTCCAGCCGGGCGGTGACGTCCGGGCCGGGGTAGCGCGCCCCGGCCGTCTCGTAGAGGAGTTGGGCGGTGACGGTGCCGGTGGTGACGGCACCGCCGGTGCCCGGGTGCTTGGTGATGACGCTGGAGCCGTCGGCGTGCAGCTCGGCGATCGGAAAGCCGGGCCGGGTGACATCGTGCTCCCGGAAGAACGCGTAGTTGCCGCCGGTCGCCTGTGCCCCGCACTCCAGCACATGTCCGGCGACGACGGCCCCGGCGAGTGCGTCCAAGTCGCCCGGTTCCCAGCCGAAGTGGGCGATCGCCGGGCCGGAGACCAGCGCCGCGTCGGTGACCCGCCCGGTGACCACCAGCTCGGCACCGGCCTTCAGGCAGGCGGCGATACCGAACCCGCCGAGGTAGGCATTGGCGGCCAGCAGGCCCTCCGGGAGCCCGAGTTCGGCCCGGCGCGGCAGCAGGTCGTCCCCCTCGACATGGGCGACGGCGACGTCGATTCCCTGACGTTGCGCCAGTTCGCGCAGCGCGGAGGCCAGTCGGGCCGGATTGAGCCCGCCCGCGTTGACCACGATCCGGACCCCGCGCTCGCGCGCCAGGCCGAGGCACTCCTCCATCTGCCGCAGGAAGGTCCTGGCGTAGCCGAGCGACGGATCCTTCAGCCGGTCGCGGGCCAGGATGAGCATGGTCAGCTCGGCCAGATAGTCACCGGTCAGGACGTCCAGCGGCCCGCCGGTGAGCATCTCCCGGACGGCCGCGAAGCGGTCGCCGTAGAAGCCCGAGGCATTGCCGATCCGCAGTACCGCCCGCGATCGCACGAACGAGCCCCCTCTACCGGTGACTTGACGGCTGCCGTCGGGCAGCAGCGTGGCACCGGCCGGAGGAAAAAGCAATCACGCCTGCTTGTTTTCCGGCGGAACGCACCACTGCGACGGTTTTGGTTGCTGTGACCGGAACCGATAGGTGGCGGTTGGAACCGCCAACTGACGCCTCCCCGCTCTCGCTACGTTGAGTGACCTGTGCCGAAGCCCGATAACTGTCACATCGGCACGCGAACTCTCACCACGATCGTCTCCGGGGCCGGCCGAGCTGAGCCGGGACGCGATATGTGGAACCTGGCCAGGCAAATTGCAACCGAGGAGACGAAGCGGGCGCTGGTACCCGATCAGGCTGCCTTGTCGGTCCCGCGTTGTACGGCTCCTCGCGTCGGGCCGGACGGAGATCGCGAGGGACTCGCGGCCATGGGGGCGGGTGTGGAAGGTCCCCGGCATCCAGCTCGGGACTGGAATGGGATCCATGTCCCCGCCCCCCACATACAGCACACAGCCACCATCGGCTCGCAGATGGGTTGCAGAGCCAGGCCATCTGGTGCCGACAGGCGCGTCCCGTGGGCCACGAAACGCCGGCTCCCGATGTCCTTCCGGTTCCAGCTGTCGTGTCCCGGCTCACGAGCACGACAGGAGGACACGGGCTGTGACCGCAGGCACTCACCGCCCGACCGGTGCCCCCTGCGTCCGCCGACGCGACGCCGACGGCTGCGGGCCGGTTGTCCGGAGTTCGCGGCGGAGGCCGCCACCGGGATGTTCCGGTGGCGGCCTCCTGGTGGTGGGTGAGGTCAGCCGATGCGGATGAGTCCGGTCGAAATCTGTCGCCGAGCCTGGCCGGCAACCGCTGCCGTGCCATGCGCTCCGAGCCCACCATGGCCCGATGCCTGCGCCCCGGGGAGCCCGTCGGGAAACCGGTACCGGGAGCCTGCCGGTGCCGCGCGCCGCCGGTGGAAGCGACCGGCGTCAGGACGCGGCCGCGCGCGCCGCCTCCAACTCGGCCACCAGCCGCTTGACCCGCCTGTTGGTCCCGCCCGAGCCGTGGCCCGCCAGCATGTGCAGCTGGTCCGTCCCGCCGGAGGCCAGCACCAGCTCCGGGACGTCGGACGAGTAGACCGTGCCCTCCAGGACGGCCACCCGCACCTCCCGGATGTCCGCCCACACGTAGGAGCGCGCCCTGAGCAGCCCGGAGTACTTGACCCCGGCCGGCCCGTAGGAGACGCCGAACACCGGCGCGCGGAACGTCAGCACCGCACCCGGGACGCCGAGGATCAGGACCGGGATCAGGTGTTCCACCCCGCGCGCGGCCCTCTTCGTCGCCAAGCCCGTCGCCATCACCACGGCGATCAGCAGGCACACACCGCCCAGCAGGAAGTAGGTGAGCGACCAGGCCGTGCGCCTCTTCCGCTTCCGCATGTCCGTGTCCCCTTTCCGCGGCGCGCGGCACCGTCCGGGGTCCGGGGAGGCCGCCACCGCCTGTGGACCAGCATACGAACGGTGGCCGCACCACGGAGGGGCAGGGCACCGGCGCGACCCGCAACCCCCTCGTCGCCCTGCCCCGGCTGTCCGCCGCCTACGCCGTCGCGCCGGCCGTCGTCGTGACTCAGCCCCTCGCCGAGGTCGTTGGCACGGTCGCCTACGTCCCTCTCGTCCCCCGCCTCACCGCCGGGCCCGCCGGGCCCGACACCGGTCAACCGGTGACGGAAACGCCCGCCCAGCACATCGCCCGCACGACCGAGCCCGTCGACTGCCCCTACCGCAGGCTCCGGCTCACACTCTGGCACCTTCCACCCGACGAATGGCACACCATCCTGACCCAGTTGCCGCCCGTCGACGGCGACCACTCAACCGATCCCGGCCGCGACGTCCACCTCGCGGCGTCCGCCCACATCTGGACCACCATCACAGGCAGCGAATGAGGCCTCGCTCCTTGCTTCGAGCCGCCGTTGACCAAGAACCCGCCATTGATCGGCCCCGGATGGCCCCAGCATGCGGCTCTGGAGCATATCCACAACCCGGCAGGAAACCGCTTCTGGGGAACCCTGCGGAAGATCCTCGACGACTACACCCAGCAGCTGACACAAAAGGTCGACGCAACCCTCACCTGAGCGACCGTCTCACTCTCCGTAATCGATAGCCGCGAAGACCGCCAACTATCGCTTCCAGCTCGTGCAACCACCGGCACGAACCACGGACCCGCCCGCCAACTAGCACTTCCGGTCGCAGAGGTCGATCTTGCGGATGGGACAACCGGCCAGAAGCCGCCAGCTACCTGAGTTACAGCCTTACGACACGGCTCGTCAGTGGTGTGTCATAGGGTCCTTGGCAGTTCCTGTTCAAGATCAGCGACGGTGGTGAGGCCGAGGACGATCCGTACTTCCTCAACTTCGGCTACGGATACGGCTTCGCCTTCGTCAGCCCCGATCACCGCGAAGGTCGCTTCTTCTGGGAGTGTTCATAAAGTGACAGCTCAGACCCCATCGCAATGACCTTGGAACAGTTCATGTCCTCGTTGGACGAGTTGCAAGCCCTCCTGGGCGCCCCCACCCAGGAGGTATCCGACACCGACATCTGGGGGGGACGTTGAACAGCACGTAGGCTCCGCTCTGCCCAGCGACTTCAAGACCTTCCTGGATGCCTACGGCAGCGGGGTCGTCTCCGGCGAACCCGTGGTCTTCCACCCGCGCGGATCGAGCCCGCTTCTGGAGCGCATGACCAAGACTCATCAGACGTTCTCCGAACGTCGACGCAGGGCCCTGGGCCGCGGCGACTCCCAGCGCTTCCCCTACGGCTTCCATCCCGAGCCAGGCGGGCTGATCTCTTGGGGGGACGACCACGGCGGCGACGAGCACTTCTTCCTGCCTTGCGACTCGGACCCAGACCGCTGGAAGATCGTCACCATGGTCCACGAGGAGGGCTGCGAGACCTTCGACGGCTCGTTCTCGAGCTTCGCCCTCACCTTCGTGAAGCGGCTCTTCGAGGTGGACCCGTACCACGGCGTCGATCCAGAAGCGCTGGAGTTCCTCGAGCCGGAGGACCTGGAGGGGCTTGCCGCCGAGGACGGGATCGGGCCCGTTCAGCCAAGCTTCGAACCGTTCTGAGCTGGGCCACCTCGGGCACATAGCCGGGCAGCGCTGAGCGCGACGCCGCGTGAGTGCTCCTGGACCCAGCGGATCCCCTCGCGCCGTACCTCGGCCGTCAGCCTGCTCGACAGGGCGTTGGTGACGAAGGGGCCCATGCCGTAGCCGAACGCCACGTCGTGGCGGCCACCGGGCTTCGCCCCGGCGTGCATGCGGGTCAGCAGGGTTACGAGGCCGGGGTCGCCGACGTCCCGGGCGTCCTCGATGGGGACGCCCGGCCCGTCGTCGGTGACACGCACACCGCCGTCGGGTGTGAGAGTGATGTCGACGCAGCCGGCGCGGCCGGCCAGGACCTCGTTCACCGCCCGGTCGGCGACCTCGAACACCAGATGCCACAGGCCGCGTTCACCGGTCGAGCCGACGTACATTCCGGGCCGCTTCCGAACGGCTTCCGTCCCCTCCGGCACCTGGATGTGGCTGGCGTCGTACCTGATGGCTTCGTCACTCACGATATCCCCTCCGACGGTGTCCGGCAGAACTCCCCCAGCCTAGGCGAATCCCAGGAAAACACCAGGTCAGGACATGTTTGCCGAAGGCGTGGGCGGGTGCGTGAGCGCCTGTCCGGAGTCGGTCGGCCCCGAGGTCGCGCACGGCCGCCGGATCGCGGCCGCGGGCCCGGCGAAGCCGCGTACGACACCGTTCCCGGCGGCCCCGAGGTCCCCGATTTCGTCAGTTCGCGCGTCCGCCCGAGGTGCCACGTCCACCGGCTTCACCGCCGAACCACCGCGACTTCGTGCCGGCCGGCCGCGTCACACGCCGGCGGCTCACACCGCGGGGGCTCCCGTCTCCTTCAGTGTCCCGTCGGCCAGCCGCAGCCAGCGGTTGACCCCGATCTCGGCGAGGAACCGCTCGTCGTGACTGACCACCAGGAAGGCGCCCCGGTAGGAGTTCAGGGCACTCTCCAGCTGGCCCGCGCCGACCAGGTCGAGGTTGTTGGTCGGCTCGTCGAGCAGCAGCAGGTGCGGGGCCGGCTCCGCGCACAGCACGCAGGCCAGGGTGGCGCGCAGCCGTTCGCCGCCGGAGAGCACCCCGACCGGCAGGTGGGCCCGGGCGCCGCGGAAGAGGAAGCGGGCGAGCAGGTTCATCCGCTCCGCCTCGGGCCGCTCGGGGGCGAACGCGGCGAAGTTCTCCGCCACGGTGCGGTCGAGGTCCAGCAGGTCCAGGCGCTGCGAGAGGTGGGCGATCCGGCCGTCGTTGCGCTTGATCTCCCCGCCGTCCGGGGTGAGGTCGCCGGTGACCAGACGCAGCAGGGTGCTCTTCCCGGCGCCGTTGGGCCCGGTCAGCGCGATGCGCTCGGGCCCGCGGATGCTCAGGTCGACGCCGCCGTCGGCGAACACGGGTCGGCCGGCGTGGCGGACCTGCAGGCCCTCGCCGAGGAAGAGGTTGCGCCCGGCGGGCACCTGGGTGTCGGGCAGGTCCAGGGCGAGGCGCTGCTCCTCGCGCAGGGCACGCCCGGCCTCGTCGAGCCGGGCCCTGGCGTCGCCGACCCGGGTGGCGTGCATCTGGCCGGCCCGGCCCGCGGACTCCTGCGCGCCGCGCTTCATGGTGCCGGCGAAGATGCGGGGCAGGCCGGCGTTCTTGAGGTTGCGGGCGGCGTTGCTCGCGCGGCGCTCGGCGCGTTCGCGGGCCTGCTGCATCTCCCGCTTCTCCCGCCTCAGTTCCTGCTCGGCGTTGCGGACGTTCTTCTCGGCGACCTCCTGTTCGGCCCGCACCGCCTCCTCGTACATGGTGAAGTTTCCTCCGTGGAAGCGCAGTTCGCCGTTGCCGAGTTCGGCGATGTGGTGCATGCGGTCGAGCAGCGCGCGGTCGTGGCTGACCAGCAGCAGGCAGCCGTTGAAGTCCGCCAGCGCGTCGTAGAGCTTGTGCCGGGCCTCCGCGTCGAGGTTGTTGGTCGGCTCGTCGAGCAGCAACACGTCCGGGCGCTTGAGCAGTTGGGCGGCGAGGCCGAGGGAGACGATCTGGCCGCCGCTGAGCGTGCTCAGGCTGCGGTCCAGGGCGAGGCCGGCCAGGCCGAGACGGTCGAGCTGGGCCCGGGTGCGCTCCTCGATGTCCCAGTCGTCGCCGATGGTGGTGAAGTGCCGCTCGTCGACGTCCCCCGACTCCACGGCGTCGATGGCCCGGACGATCCCGGCGATGTCGAGCACCTCGGCGACGGTGAGGTCCGTGGTCAGGGGGAGGCTCTGGCGGAGGTGACCGAGCCTGCCGGTGACCGCCAACGAGCCGCTGGCGGGCTTGAGTTCGCCGGCGATCAGCTTGAGCAGGGTGCTCTTGCCGGAGCCGTTGGGGGCGACCAGCCCGGTCCGGCCGACGGGCACGGTGAAGGACAGGTCGCGGAAGACCGGGGTGTCGTCGGGCCAGGCGAAGGAGACGTTCGAGCAGACGACGGCAGCGTCGGACATGGAAGTGACCTCGAAGGGACTGAGGGCAGGCGTGAACTTCTGCCCCGGGCAGACATGGGAAAGGGGTACGACGAAACGGACCACCTCGGCGGCGCTCCTGAAGCACCGGCGGTGGCCGTCAGATCCGGATCTCACCCGGAGATGTCGTCGTCACCCGCCACGTCTGCCACTCCTCGATCACACGACTGCAGGTCACGTCCAGCGTAGCAGGCACAGCGTGCCGTCGGGAGGTCGGACGGGCAGGCGCATGACGGGACGTCGATCGACAACTGCCCGCTCCGCGCAACCTCTTCGGGTCCTCGTTGACAGTCCGGGGAGCGCACGGACCACGGCGGGAAGTCGAAGCGGAGGGGCGTGGGCACGCTCGTTCGGGCGGATGGCCGGTATGGCCGGTCGCCCGGGAGGTGGTCGGCCACCGGGGAAATGCGTTTCAGATACATCTCTGTATTGAGATACGGTTCTGTATCTGACAGGCCGTAAGAGGAGGCGCCCACCATGTCCAAACGACTCACCCGGCAGGAGAGCCGGGAACTCACCCGCGAGCAGCTCCTGCGTGCCGCAACCGCATTGTTCGCCGAGGTCGGGGTCAGCGGGACGTCGGTCGAGCAGATCGTCGAGCGCGCCGGCTACACCCGCGGCGCGTTCTACGGCAACTTCGAGGGCAAGCACGAACTCGTCCTGGCCCTGCTCGAACAGCGGACCCAGCACGAGCTGGAGGAGGTCCAGGCCATGACCCTCCGGGCCGACTCCTTCGACGAGACGATCGAGCACCTGCGGGCCTGGCACCGCGAGCGCGACCGGAACCTCGCCGGCTGGCTCGCCCTGCGCACCGAGCTCTGGCTCTACGGCCTGCGCGACCCGGAGCTGCTGCCGGTGCTGGCGGACCGGGAGCGGCGCTCCCGCGCGGCGTTCGCCCAGGCGCTGGAGCAGGGCTTCGCGGCCCGCTCGGTGACGCCGCCCGCGCCGGTCGAACTCCTGGCCCTCATCCTGCACTCCCTGGACGACGGACTGTCCATCCAGCGCGTGCTCTCCCCCGCCGACACCGGTACCGACACGGTCGTCGACGTGGTGGACCTCCTGATGCGGTCGTGGACCTCCCTCGCCCGGAACGCCGCGACCGCCGCCCCGGACTCCACCCCGGACTCCACCCCGGCACCGTGACCGGGGCGCCCGACGCACCCGTCCGAGGTCCGGCCGCACCCGGCCGCCTCCCGACCGACCAGGAAACCGGAGAAGACCCATGAGCGAGGCAGGGCAAGCGGAGCGCCCGGTCCAGACCGGCCGACCCGTCTCACCCGACGCTCCCGCGCCCGACCCCAGGCGGTGGCTCGCGCTCACCGTCCTGCTGGTCGCGACCTTCATGGACCTGCTCGACGTCAACATCGTCACCGTGGCGATCCCGAGCATCCAGCAGGACCTCGGCGCCTCCGCCGTGGCCCTCCAGGCGATGACCGCCGGCTACACGCTGAGCTTCGCCGTCATCCTGATCACCGGCGGGCGGCTCGGTGACATCTTCGGCCGGAAGCGGATGTTCCTGACCGGCGTCGCCGGGTTCATCGCGGCGTCCGCGCTGTGCACGGTCGCCCAGAACTCGGAGATGCTCGTCGGCTCCCGGATCCTGCAGGGGTTCGCCGCCGCGATCATGGTGCCGCAGGTGCTGGCGATCATCCACGTCACCTTCGCGCCCCAGGAGATCGGCCGGGTCGTCAGCCTCTACGCCGGCATGATCGGCCTGGCCATCGTCGCCGGCCCGATCCTGGGCGGTGTCCTGGTCGACTGGAGCCCGCTGGGCCTCGGCTGGCGGAGCATCTTCGTGGTCAACCTCCCGGTCGGCCTGGCCGCGCTGGCCGGCGCCTGGGCGTGGATGCGCGAATCGAAGTCACCGCACGCGATGCGGCTGGATCCCGTCGGCATGGTGCTGGCGATCATCGGGCTGCTGCTGCTGATGCTGCCGCTCATGCTCGGGCGCGAGCTCGACTGGCCCGTGTGGAGCGTCGTCTCGCTCGTCGCCGCCGTTCCGGTCATCGTGCTGTTCGTCTGCTACGAGCGCCACAAGACCCGCAAGGACGGCTCGCCGCTGGTCATCCTCTCGCTGTTCAAGGTCCGCGCGTTCGGCGCCGGCATCGGCACCCAACTGCTCTTCAGCTGCGTACCGGCGGGGTTCTTCCTCAGCTGGACGCTGTATCTGCAGGGCGGCCTCGGCTGGTCCGCGCTGCACACCGGCCTGACCGCGATCCCGTTCTCGCTCGGCGTCCCGATCGTCGGCACCATCGCCGTGCGCACGCTGTTCCCCCGGTACGGGCGGTACTGCCTGATGGCCGGCTCGCTGATGATGACGGCCGGCGTCGCCTCGTACGCCTGGGTGGCGCAGCATCTGGGCACGGGCATCACCTCCTGGAACGCCGCGCCGTCCATGCTGCTGCTCGGCTCGGGCATGGGCCTGCTGATGGCCCCGCTCACCGGCCTGATCCTCCGTGAGGTCAAGCCGCAGGAGGCGGGCGCCGCGTCCGGCATCATCAACGCCACCGGCCAGCTCGGCGCCGCGCTGGGTGTCGCCGTCATCGGCGGGATCTTCTTCTCCGCCCTGGCGGGCAACGTCGGGGCGCAGGCCGACCGCGTCGTGCCGACCGTCCAGGCGGTCTCCGTCCAGCAGGCCGACGGCATCCGGGCCTGCGCGACCGACTCGCTCGGCCAGGACGACCTCACGGCGGTTCCGGCCAGTTGCACCGCGCTCGCCGCGACCAGCGACCGGGGCAGCCAGGACGCGATCGGCGGCGCGCTCGACGAGATCCGTGCCAGGACCTTCGTCGCCACCTACAGCGAGGCGCTGTACTGGGCGGCCGGCGGTCTGGCCGTGGTCACCTGTCTGCTGTTCCTGCTGCCGCACCGGCCCCACCGACCGGCCGAGGCGTGATCCACGGCAGCCCGACTGCCGCCACCGCCCCAACTTCCGCCCGGCAGCGCCCGATTGGTTCACGCCACCGGCGACCGCCGTGGCGCCGGGTGCCGCTCGAATCCCTGTCTGGAGATCCGCGCTCATGAGCCGAAAGACCTACCAGGTCATCACCCAGGGCAAGTTCGCCCCGCTCGACGACGAGCAGCGCGCCGCCCTGCTCGCCCAGGCCGACGAACACGACCTGATGAAGGCCAGGTTCACCGAGGAGGGCACCGTCACCTACGACCGGGCCCTGCTGACGTTCACCTTCCGCGTCCTCGTCCCGGCCACCCCCGAGGACAAGCCCGAGATCGTCCTGGAGAAGGCGGAGAAGCTCACCGCCGAGGCCGTCCGCAGGCTGGGGGCCGGCTTCCGCGACCTCAAATCGAGGTCGACCGACCTCGACAGCATCAAGATCAAGCGGAAGGGACGCTGATCCGGCCGCCGGGTGCCGGGCCGTCCAGGCCGCCGGCACCCGGCAGCAGGAAGCGAACAGACTGATGACACCTGAAGAACTCACCCTTGTCCTGTCCGACCCCACCCTGCGGCGCGTGTTCGCCGCGGTCGCCCTGGGCTCGGAGACCTCCTCGGAGATCCTCGGCGCCTCGGGGCTCGCCACTCCGGAGGCCGCCAAGGCCATCGGGCAGCTCGTCCGGGCCGGAGTGCTCACCCAGGGGCGCGGCCGGCTCACCCTGGACGGCGACGCCCTCGCCACGGCGGCCGCGACCGCGGCGGCCCGGCAGGAGGAGCAGGCCGCCGCCGAGCAGCCCGACCCGCGCCTGCGCGGCTTCGTGCGCGGCGATGTCCTGGTCAGGCTGCCGGAGGAGGGCGACGAGGCCCGCCCGGCGGTGCTGCGGCACGTGGCGGAGACGGCCTTCGAGCGCGCGGAGGAGTACGACGAGCGCACGGTGACCGACCGGCTGGAGCCGTGGTGCGCGGACGGCGCGCCGGATGCCGTCTCCCTGCGGCGCAGCCTCGTCGACGCCGGGGCCCTTCAGCGCGACGCCGGCCGCTACCGGCTCGCCACGCCGGTGGACGGTACCCAGCCATGAGCCAACGGGTCCTGCGTGAACCCCCCGCACGCAGGACCCGTCGTCACCCCTCCGAAGTCTCCCGCCGACTCCGCCGCCGACTCCGCTCAGGCCGCGCCGGGCCGTCGCGGCCGGCCGTTCCTCCCGGCAACCGGTGGACCACCCGGTCCACGCCAAGGCCGGTCCCCGCGGATGTGATGTTCCCCACGCGTGCCCGGATCGACCGGAGCGTGCGTTCGGGGCGGCGCCGGCGCCGGCCGGCCGGTCGGGGGTGGCGCCGGGGGCGGCGGCCGGTGCGGGCCCGCGCCGGGAGCGGGCCAGGTCCGCCCTTCCGGACCGCGCTGACCAGCGAGGACCGGGATCCGGCCGGCGGCCGGGGGTGCCGGTGGCCGTCGACGGCGTGACCGCCGGCCGCCCGGTCGGGGCGGCGATCCGTCCTGAGGGCGGGTTCGGCGGGTGGTGCGCGCCGACCGTCCCGATGTGGCGTGAAGCCGACCGGTCCCGGTCGGGCGGCGAACCGGTCGGTGAACCGATTCCCGGTGTTCACCCGTAGGTTATCCAGCGGTCAGCAGGTGGTGGGCCGCCGAATGGAGGGAATGGACGATGACACGAGTACTGGCCGGTCTGGTGGGGGACACGGCGGCCTTCGCCAGGATGCTGGAGGAACGCCGGCCGGAGGTGTTCCGCACCGCCGAGTGGCCGCCCGGGCTGCCCCGGCCGAGCGAGTTGGACGCCGTGCTGTGGGGCGGCCTGCTGCGGGTGCCGTACGTCGAGATGGTCAAGGCCGGCGCGGTCGTCCCGGCCGCGGAGTTCTGCACGGTCCGGACGGTGGCCGGGCGCCGGGAGGACGGCTTCGCCGATCCGGTCCGGATCGCCGCCCTGCTGGCCGAGGGCGCCTCGCTGCTGCTGCCGCAGCTGGACCAGTGGCACGCGCCCGTGCGCGCGCTGGCCGCCGACATCGCGGTCGAACTGGGCCGCAGGACCGAGGCGTTCTGCTTCGCCACGGGTGCCGGCCAACGCGGGCTGGACGTGCACCGGGACGACGCGGACGTGCTGGTCGTGCAGCTCGCCGGGGAGAAGGAGTGGACGGTCCACGAGTCCCCCGCCGACGGGCGCTGGCGCCCGGGGCTGGCCCCGGAGCCCGGGGCGGTGGCGCTCAGCACGGTGCTCCGGCCCGGTGAGGTGCTGTACGTGCCGCGAGGTGCCCCGCACAGCGCGACGGGCCGTCAGGGGCTGTCGGTGCACCTCTCGTTCACCGTCCGGGAGGTGGGCACCGGACAGCTGCGCGGCGCCGTCGGCGAGTGGCTGGCCGGCGGCGGCTGGGCGGACGGACTGCCGGAGCGCCCGGCGACCACGGCGGAGCTGCTGGCCACGGCCGCCGAGGTGCTCCGGCTGGGCCGCGCCCGGCTGGCCGGGCTGACCCCGGAGGAACTGCTGCGGCTGGCCCGGGGACCGCTGCCCGGGCCGCTGCCCGGGCCGGTGGCGGACGACGGTCCGGCCGCGTCGGGCCGGGGACCGCTGGCCGCCGGCGGCTGAGCGGACGGCCGGGAACGGCGGAGCGGAACGGCAGAGGGCACCGGCGATCCGCCGGTGCCCTCTGGCCTGCCTGGACGCGCAAGGGCGCGGCCGCCCGGACCGAATGAACGGTCCGGGCAACCGCGCCCTCCGGTACCGGTGCTGCCTCTGGATCAGATGCAGTACGGGCGGGTGCAGGACCCCTCACAGGAGATGCTGATGACAGCCTCCTCCTGCTCGCCGATCTCGGCCGAGACCAGGTCCTGCACGTCGAGGTCGAACAGCTCCTGCATGTCGGTGGCCATGGGGGCCTCCCTTCGTCAGTGCCGCGACTGACCGCGGCGAACTGATGCGGACGCTAGGCACTCGTGCATGGGTCCGACAATGACTGCGCACAGATGAATAGACAAATTCAGCCAACTATTGACAGCCCTCGATCAACAGTAGACAGCTTTCGATCTCCGGGATAGACACGACCCGACCCGTCGTCAGGGGCGCGACCCACGCCCGCACCACGGCGGTGACGGCATCGGCACGCGGCACGAGGAGCACGGTGGGCGAGACGCACGGAACGCGGCAGGACGGACCCTTCACCGCGACCGGCCCGGTCCTGCTGCGGACACCGGCGCTGCCGCGCTCGCAGCGCCGCACGGTCCCGGCCGGCCCCGAGCACCCGGCCGGCCCGGCACACTCGCCGACGCCGGGGCCCGACGGCGCCGCGCTGCGGGCCCTTCTCGCCGGGGCCGCCGCCGACCCGGCCCTGCGGGAGGCCATCGAGGTCTCCAGCCCCTCCCTGGCCGACCTGCTCGACCAGACCGCCGCCGGCGCCACGCCCCGCCCCGCCGCCCTGCGCCGGGCGGCCGAGGCGGTCAGCCGCTACCGGCTGCGGATGGCCACCCGGCCGACCCCGTTCGGACTGATGGCCGCCGTCGCACCGGCCCGGTTCGACGCGGCGGCCAAGGTCCGCTGGGACGGGGCGGACCGCCGCGCCTTCCGGCCCGACCTCGGCTGGCTGCTCCCCCTGCTGGACCGGCTGCGGACCGACCCGGCGGTGCTGCCCGGGCTGCGGCTGGCCGTGGACCAGCAGGCCCGCCTGCGCGGTGACCGGCTGGTCCTGCCCTACCTGCCCGAGGGCCGGCCCCGCGCCGGCGCCGAGGCGCAGCCGGTCGCCGAGCGGACCGTCCGGGCCACCGCCGTGGTCCGGGCCGCGGTCGAGGCCGCCGCAGAACCGGTCCGGCACGCCGAACTGCTCGCCGCGCTGGCCGCCGAGTTCCCGGCGGCCCCGGCCGAGGCGGTCGCGGCGCTGGTCCGCTCGCTGGTCGGACAGGGCTTCCTGCTCACCGACCTGACGCCCCCGCCGGACAGCACCGACCTGCTGGGCCATGTCCTCGACCGGCTGCCCGCCGGCCACCCGGTGCACGCCGAACTCGCCGCCGTCCGGGACGTGCTGACGCGAGCCGCCGCCCTGCCGCGCGGACGGGCCACCGGCCTGCTGCGCGAGGCCCGGGCCCGGATGACCCGGCTCGCCCCGGCGGACCGCCCGCTCCACGCGGACCTCGCGCTGGACGCCGAGGTGGTCCTGCCGAACCAGGTCCGCACCGAGCTGGAGCAGGCCGCCGCGGTCCTCTGGCGGCTGTCGCCGCCGACCACCGCACCCGAGCATCTGCGCTCGTACCACGTGGAGTTCATCGAGCGGTACGGGACGGACAGCCCCGTCCCGCTGGCCGAACTGCTCGACCCCGACACCGGCCTGGGGCCGCCGGCCGGCTACCGGCGCCCGGCCGGCGGGCGCGGCTCGGCCAACCCGCAGCCGTCCCGCGCCCGTACCGACGCCGACGCGGCCCGCGACCGGCTGCTGGCCGAACTGGCGGCGGGCGCCCTCGCCGACCGGGGGCCGGACGGCCTGCTGCCCGAAGTGGTCCTGGACGACGACCTGCTGGCCCGGCTGACGCCGCCGCGCGACGGGACGGACGGCGCCGCCGACACCCCTCCCGCCTCCCTGGAGCTGTACGCCGAACTGGCGGCGGACTCCGTCGAGGCGCTGGACGCCGGGGACTTCCGACTCGTGCTCTCCCCGGTGGCCGGCAGCGACCGCGCCGGGGCCACCTTCGGCCGCTTCGCCACCCTGGTCGCGGGTGCGCCGGGTGCGGGTGCGCCGGCGGACGACCCGGCCCTCGCCGGTGCGGCGCTGCTGGCCGAGGCCGCCGGGGCCGGCGACGACGACGCGCTCGAAGCGCACCTGGAGTTCACCCCGTACCGTCCGCGCCACGCCAACATCGCGCTGACCCCGCGCTGGCTCGACCACCGGGTGGTGGTCAGCGCCTTCGCCGACCCGGGCGGCCCCGCCGTGCTGCCGCTGGACGACCTGGTCGTGCTGGCCGATCCCGAGCGGCTCGCGGTGTACTCCCGCCGCCTCGGCCGGGAGGTCAGGGCCACCACCCATCACGCGCTCAACCTGCGCAGCGGCGCGCCCAACGCGGCCCGCTTCCTTCAGGAGGTGACGCTGACCGGGCAGCGGCCCTGGCAGCCCTGGGACTGGGGCGCGGCGAGCAGCACGCCCGCGCTGCCCCGGGTCCGCCGGGGCCGGGTGGTGCTGGCCCCGGCCGCCTGGCGGCTGACCGCGCCCGTCCCCGCCGCCTCGGCCCCGTTCGAGCAGTGGGCCGAGGGGCTGGCCCGCTGGCGCCGCCGCTGGGGGGTGCCGGCCGCCGTCCGGCTGGTCAGCGGCGACCAGCGGATCAGCCTGGACCTCGACCTCCCGTGGCACCAGCAGCTGCTGCACAGCCAGGCGCGCTCCGCCGGGCCCACCGTGCTCCAGGAGGAACTCGCCCCCGTCGGCGACGGCGGCTGGCTGCGCGGGCCGGACGGCGCGCGGACCGCCGAGCTGGTGGTCCCGCTGCGCCGCAGGGCGACCCCGCCGGCGGCGGCCCGGCCCCGCCGCCCGCTGCCCGCCCGGCACCACCGGACCGTCGAACTGCCCGGCGGCTCCTGGCTGTTCGCCCGGCTGGTGGCCACCGAGGCACGTCAGGACGAGATCCTGGCCGACCACCTGCCCCGGCTGGTCGGCACGCTGCCGGGCGAGGTGGACCGCTGGTTCTTCATCCGCTACCAGGACCCGGCACCGCATCTGCGACTGCGCTTCCACGGCGCACCGCAGGCCCTCGCCGGGGACCTGCTGCCCGCGCTGCACGACTGGGCGCTGGAACTGCGCCGGGCCGGGCTCGCCGCCGACCTGCGCCTGGAGAGCTACGCCCCGGAGACCGACCGCTACGGCGGCGCCGAGGTGCTCGCGGACGCCGAACGGGTCTTCCACGCCGACAGTCTGGTCGCGCTCGCCGCGCTGCGGCTGGCCCGGGCCGAACGCGGGCTCTCCCGGGAGCTGCTGGCCGCCGTGAACATCGCCGGCACCGCGCAGTCCTTCCTGGCCGGCCGCGGTGGGCCGCCGGCGGACCGTCCTGCCGCCGACACCGACACCGTCGCCGGGTCACGTGGTCCCGGAGCCGGACCCCGGCCCCTGGCAGGCGCACCCGGCGGACCGTCGGCCGGCGCGTGGCTGGCCGCGGTGTACCCGAAGTCGCACGAGCACCACCAGGCGTTCCGGGCCCTGCGCGCGGCCGCGTTGCGGGCGATCGGCCCCGACGGGCCGACCGCCCCGGCCGGAGGCCTGCTGCCCGCCGATCCCGCGCTGCTCGCGGCCTGGCAGCAGCGGGCGGCCGAACTCGCGCGGTACGCGGCCCGGTTGGACCCGCCGTCGGTCGACCCGGTGCTGGCCTCGCTGCTGCACATGGGCCACAACCGGCTGGTCGGGATCGACCGCGAGGCCGAGCGCCGGGCCTACGCGCTGGCCAGAGGAGCCGTCGAGGCCCACCGGGCCCGCCGGTCGAGCCCGAGGGAGGCACGATGAATGCGACGGAGACCGTGCGCGCGGTGACCGAGCTGCTCAGCAGGCCCGACGCGGCCGAGCCGCCGGGCGGCCCGGCCGCCGACGGCGGGCCCGGCGGCTCGCCGCAGGGCGCGGCGCACGCGCTCGGCTCCGGTCGCAGCGGTGCCGCGCTCGCGCTCGCCGTCCTGGGCGAGGACGACGCCGGGCTGCGCCGCGCCGCACACGGGCACCTCGCCGCCGCCGTGCGGTCCCCCGGGGCGATGCGGGGCGGCGGGCTCTACTCCGGTGCCGCCGCGATCGCCTTCGCCGCCCGCACCATGGCCCGGCGCCCCGACGAGTACCGCACGCTGCTCGACGGGCTGGTGCCCCGGGTCCGGCAGGCCGCCGCCGGCCGCACCGCGGGGCTCCGCGCCGACCTGGCCGCCGGCGCGGGCCTGCGCGCGCACACCTTCGACACCGTCTCGGGCTCGGCGGGCCTCGGCCGGCTGCTGCTCGCACTGGAGCCGCACGGACCGGCGCTGGCCGACCTGCTCACCGCGCTGGTCGAACTGGCCGGGCCGGGCGACGGCGTGCTGCCGCGCTGGTGGACCGCCGGCGGACCGGGGCTGCCCGGCGCGGATCCGGAGCACCCCCGGGGCCATCTCAACCTCGGTCTGGCACACGGGGTTCCGGGACCGCTCGCGCTGCTGGCGCTGGCCCGGCTGCACGGCGCACGCGTGCCCGGCCAGGACGAGGCGATCGAGGCGCTGGCGGGCTGGCTCGCCGCCCGGCGGGTCCCCGCCCGCCCCGGCACCGGCGGCCCCGGTACCGCCCACGCCGACACCGCCCACCCCGGCACCGGCGGTTCCTGGCCGATGACCGTGCGCGTCGAGGACGAGGAGGCCGGCCGGCTGCCCGCCGACCCGCCGACCCGGGCGGCCTGGTGCTACGGAACCCCCGGTGCGGCCCGCGCGCTCTTCCTGGCGGGCACCGCCCTGGGCCGCTCCGACTGGCGGGCCACCGCCGTCGCGGCCCTGGCCGACACGCTGCGCGACCCGTCCGGCTGGAATCTCGACGGTCCCGGCCTCTGCCACGGCACCGGCGGCCTGCTGCGGATCGCGCAGCGCATGGCCGAGGAGTCCGGATCCGCCGAGCTGGCCGCGCACCTGCCCGCGCTCGCCGCCGCGGTCGCGGCCGGGCTCGACACCGCGCTCGGTGCCGACGGGCCGTCCGGCCTGCTGGAGGGGACGGCGGGCGCGGCCCTCGCCCTGCACGCCCACGCCCGTGCCGGCGACACCGGCCAGGAATGGGACGCTTTCCTGCTGATCTGCTGATGATCTGCCGGTCCGCCGCACCGGCCGGGCCCCTCACGTCGACGGACCTGAGGGGCCGGCCGGTGGCCGCGCGGCCGGCGCACCCCCCGGGACGTGGCATTGTGTGCGGTGAGCGCGTGATCCGGCTCCACCCCGTCCAGGAGGTCCTGCATGAGCAGCGATACGCATGACATAGCGGCAACCGACGTTTCCGAGGCACCCGCGGCCGGCGAGGCCGCCGCGCCCGCCCAGGACGACGTCAAGGCGAAGTTCCTCGCCGCCTTGGAGCGCAAGCACGGCGTCCGCACGGACGGCGCGGGCGGCGGCCCGGGCGCCGACGGCAAGATCCACGGTGCGCACAGCGCGGCCGGCGGCAAGCGCAACTTCCGCCGCAAGAGCGGCGGCTGAGCCTCACCGGGGTGAACAGGGCGGGCGGTCTCGGACGAGACCGCCCGCCCCTCGCTCGTAGCGGGGCGCCCGGCGCGGGTCGCGGCCCGGCGGGGCCGGGCCGCCGCCGGTGTCAGGCGGACTCGATCCGCTCGACGATCAGCTCGCACAGCTCGTGGGTGCGCAGCGCGTCGCGGGCGGTGAGGGTCTTTCCGGCCCGGAGGGCCTCCAGGAAGGACTGCACCACCTGCTCGATGCCGCGTTGGCGGGCCACCGGGACCCAGTCGCCACGGCGGCGGACGGTGGGCTGGCCGCGGTGGTCGATCACCTCGGCGAGGTTGACCACCTCGCGCTTGGAATCCGCGCCGGAGACCTGGAGGATCTCCTCGGTCGAACCGGAGACGCGGTTCATGATGCCCAGCGCCGTGAAGCCCTCACCGGCGAGGGTGAGGACGACGTGCTCCACCAGACCGTTGCGGGTGCGGGAGCGGACGTCCACGTGCTCGATCTCGCCGGGCACCAGGAACCGCAGGGTGTCCACCACGTGGATGAAGTCGTCGAAGACCAGGGACCGGGCCGCCTCGGGCAGGCCCTCGCGGTTCTTCTGCAGGACGATCAGGTCCCGCGGGCGCTCCTTGGCGAGCAGGTAGCCCGGGGCGTGGCGGCGGTTGAAGCCCACCATGAGCGAGCGGCCGGTGCGCTCGGCGAGGTCCACCAGCCGGCGGGCGCCGTCCAGGGTGTAGTCGAGCGGCTTGTCCACGTAGACGTCCACGCCCGCGGTGAGCAGCTGCTCGACGATCGGGACGTGCTGGTCGGTGGCGGCGTGCACGAAGGCGGCCCGGATGCCGGAGCCGATCAGCTCACCGAGGTCGGTGAAGCGGTGCCCGGCGGCGATCCGGTAGGTCTCGCCGAGGCGGTCGAGCTTGGCCCGGTCCCGGGTCATCAGCCGCAGGTCCAGTCCGGGCAGGGCGGTGAGGACCGGCAGGTAGGCCTTCTGCGCGATGTCGCCGAGGCCGATCACCCCGACCGGCAGCACGGCATCGGGAACGGCGGTCTCACTCATGGAAGCTCCTGCTACGGGACGGACGGTCATCAGGCGGATCCACCCTACGCGTCGGGCAGCGGCGACAGCCGGGGCCGTCCTCCGCACGTGTCACGTGCGGAGGACGGGGCGGACGAGGGGCCACGGCCAGGACGCCGGACCTCACTCGGCCGAGTGCACCAACGCGCCCCCCGTATAGGTCCGGAGGACCCTGGCCTCGCAGATCTCCTCCGCCGGCGCGGCGAAGACGTCGCGGTCGAGCACCACCAGGTCCGCCAGCCGGCCGACCCGCAGAATCCCGGTGTCGTCCAGGCCGTTGACGTGGGCCGAGCCCGCCGTGTACGCGGCGATGGCGCTCGCCAGGTCGAGGCGCTGCTCGGGAAGGAAGACCCGGCCGTCGGTGGCTTCGGGCTCCATCCGGTTGACCGCGACGTGCAGGCCGGCGATCGGGTCGGGGCTGCTGACGGGCCAGTCGCTGCCGGCCGCGAGCGTGGCACCGGCCCGCAGCAGGGAACCGAACGGGTACTGCCAGGCCGCGCGTTCGGGACCGAGGAAGGGGATGGTCAGCTCGTCCATCTGCGGCTCATGGGCGGCCCACAGCGGCTGGATGTTGGCGATCGCGCCGAGCCGGGCGAAGCGTGGCACGTCGTCGGGGTGGACCACCTGCAGATGGGCGAGGTGGTGCCGGGTCGCGCGGCGGCCGTTGGCGGCCCGAGCGGCCTCGACGGCGTCCAGCGCTTCGCGCACCGCGCGGTCGCCCAGCGCGTGGAAGTGCACCTGGAAGTCGAGCCCGTCCAGCTCGGTGACGTAGGACCGCAAGGCCACCGGATCGACGAAGCTCAGACCGGAGTTGGCCGTGGCGCAGCCGCAGGCGTCCAGGTACGGGCTGCCCAGGGCCGCGGTGAAGTTCTCCGCGATGCCGTCCTGCATGATCTTGACCGAGTCCGCCCGGAAGCGGCCGTGGCGCAGCGCCGCCCGCCGGGCGACCAGCTCCGGGATCTGCTCCGCGCCCCGATCGCGGTCCCACCAGAGGGCGCCGGTGACCCGGGCGGTGAGGGAGCCGTCCCGGGCGGCGGCGAGATAGGCGTCCGAGGGGTCGGGCTGGCCGTTGAACTCGCCGAGCAGGGCGTCCTGCCAGCCGGTGATGCCGAGCGAGTGCAGCAGCGCCTGGGCCCGCAGCAGCCCGGCCAGCCGTTCGGCCGCGCTCGTCGGCGGGACGAGCCGGGCGACCAGGCCGGTGGCGCCCTCCTGGAGGACGCCGCTGGGCGTGCCGTCCTGCTCCCGCTCGATCCGGCCGTCGGCCGGGTCCGGGCTCTGCCGGGTGAGACCGGCGAGTTCGAGCGCGCGGGTGTTGGCCCAGGCGCCGTGGTGGTCGCGGTTCAGCAGGTAGACCGGGCGGTCGGGGACCACGGAGTCGAGCAGTTGCCGGGTCGGCAGGCCGCCGTCGAAGCTCTCCATCGACCAGCCGCCGCCGGTGATCCACGCCCGCTCGGGGTGGGTATCGGCGAACTCGCGGACGCGCCGGAGGTACTCGTCGACACCGGTGGTGCCGGTGAGGTCGCACTGGGCGAGCTCCACGCCGCCGTAGACGGCGTGGATGTGCGAGTCCTGGAAGCCCGGGAGCAGCAACTTGCCTCGCAGGTCGATCACTTCGGTCTTCGGGCCGATCAGCTCCCGTACCTCGTCGTGGCCGACGGCCGTGATCCGCTCCCCGGTCACGGCGAGGCTGCTCGCCCGGGTCCGGGCGGAGTCCCCGGTGTGGACGGGACCGTGGGTGAATACCAGGTCTGCCTGGTGCATGGACGTGCTCCAACTGGGGTCGGCGGTCTTCGGGGGGACCGCGGTGGGAAAGGGCGGCGCAGCGCGCGGACGGGACCGCGCAGCGTCCGTCAGACGGTGCGGGCCGAACTGCCGCTGCCGGCCGGGATGTCGGCGGCGAGCGGGCCGTCGTCGCCGGCCCGGCTGTCGGCACCGGCCCGGCTGTCGGCATTGCCCGCTCCGAACCCGGCGGTGAAGTACGGCGATCGGCGGTGCCAGCGGGCCCAGGCGGCGGCCAGCAGGCCGGAGCCGACCATCAGCACCGGGATCAGCAGCTCGAACCAGCCGTTTTCCGCGGAGAGTTCGAAGTGGTCGGCCGAGTCGTAGAAGCTCCAGGCGAGGTATCCGCCGACGCCGAGCAGGGTGGCCGCGCCGAGCAGCGGGGCGACGACCGCCCGCAGCGCCTCGACGGGCGAGGTGCGCAGCAGGGACCGGAAGCGGACGGCGGCGGCGACGGCGGTCAGGGCGTAGTAGAGGGCGACGACGATGCCGATCGCGTTGACCGTGGCGGAGATCAGCGAGCTGACGGTGGGAATGACCAGCGACAGCAGGGCGAGGGCGGTGGCGATCGCCGTGACCAGCAGGGTGCCCGCGGCGGGGGTCCCGTGGCGGGGGTGCAGGCGCGTCCAGACGGGTCCGAGGGTGCCGTCGCGTCCCATCGCGAACATTCCGCGCGCGGTGGGCACGACGGAGGCCTGCAGCGAGGCCATGGCCGAGAAGGTCAGGGCGATCAGCGGCAGTGCGGCGAGCGGCTGGTCGGCGAGCCGGTTACCGAAGTACGTCAGGCCCTGCGCCCCGTTGCCGACCAACTCGTCGATGGGGAGAACGCGCTGAAAGGCGGTGCCGGCGAGCACGAAGAGCAGCATCATCACGGTGAGGGCGATGAAGCCGCCGCGCGAGGCGTCGCGCGGGTCGCGGACCTCCTCGCCCACGCTGAAGACCGACTCGAAGCCCCAGTAGCAGAACACCGCGAGCACCATGCCCTGGGCGAGGGCGTGGAACGAGGGGATGGCCAGCGGATTGAACCAGTCGAGCGAGAAGGGCTGGTCGCCGGCGAACAGGCCGTATCCGCAGAAGCCGAGCAGCACGACGTACTCGAAGATCAGCAGGTACTTCTGCAGCCGGGCGGCGAGGTCGAGCCCGCGCACCGCGACCAGCGCCGACGCGATCAGCACGACCATGCCGAGGGCGGTGCACTGAAGGGTGGAGTCCGGGCTCAGGGACAGGCCCGCGACACTGTGCACGTCGGCCGCACCGAGCAGCTGGATCAGCGCGGATCCGGTCACCGTGGTGGTGTAGGCCATGAACACGACCGTGCCGAGGATGTTGACCCAGCCGGTCAGGAAGCCCAGCCAGGGGTTGAGGGCCGCGCCCACCCACCGGTAGCTGCTCCCGGCGTCGGGGTCGACCCGGTTGAGCCGTCCGTAGCCGCCCGCGATGGCGAGGACGGGCAGGAAGGCCAGTCCCATGATCGCCGGCAGGTGCAGACCGACGATGCCTGCCATCAGACCGAGTCCGATGCCGATACTGCTGGTGGCCGCCGTACTCGATGCGGCGAGCGCCACGGCGCCGCCGACGCCCAGCGACCTGCGCAGTGCGGGCCGGGTGGTCCGGGTTCTCGGGTCTGGGCCCGCGTCGTTGAGCAAGTTTGCCAACGGGTCACCGCCGTCTTCGTGGGGGGGGGTTCGGCCGAACGGGCCGGTGGCAGGCCATGCAACCCGCAAGCCCTTCACAGGTCAATGCTGTTGTCATAAGCGCGCCCGTGGCCGAGCGGGTGACTCCCGAACCGCGGCGGCGACGGAGAAGACCGAGCCGACGCGCAGGCGCCGACGGGCCGGTGGACCGAGGCCGGGAAGACACGACCGCGCCCGCCGACGGTGTCGGCGGGCGCGGTCGCCCGTCCCGCTCCGGTTGCCTCAGGTGGGGCGGTCGACTGTGCCGGCCCCGGCCTCTCCTCGCGATCAGGGCGAGCAGCAGACCGGGCGGCCCGGGCGGGAGGCAGGTCCCGAACTCCGGGCCGCACGTAGACTCCCCCGGTTCCCCGCGTCAGAGGAGCCAGATCTCCCGGACGGCGCGCAACGGGTCGCGCTCCACCCGGGGTTCGACACCCCATCGCATGGTGGCGCGCCCGTCCCGGTACGACGGCCAGGCCGCCCCCGGGTCGAGGTCGCGGACGAAGGCGACCCAGGCGCCGTGGACGGCGTCGGCCAGCGCCTGCGGCGGGTGGGCGCCGAGGGCCGCCTCGGCTCCCTCGGCGTCCAGCAGGTCGAAGGCGAAGGGCAGGTCGATGCAGTGGTAGGCCTGCCCGGTGCGACCGGGAGCGGTGCCCGACCAGTCGAACTGGTAGAGCCAGGTGGGGCGTTCGCCCTCGGACCGGGCGTCGGCGGCCGCCAGGGCGGGGGCGCGGAACAGCCAGTCGGTGATCGCCTCGCCGCCGCCCGCTCCCGGGCGCTCGGTGAGGAAGCGCGCGGCACGGCTGTCGTCCAGTCCCAACTCGGCGAGCAGGCTGATCAGTTCGGCCTCCGTCGGGGAAGCGCCCTGCTCCGCCGGGGCCGCGAACTCGTGCGCGGTGAAGCCGAGCAGCAGCGGCACGTCCACGTCGGCCAGCGCCTCCTGCACCGGCACCGGGACCAGCTCGCCATCGGCGAAGGGCGCGAGGAGCAGCGCAGGCAGCCCGTCCCGTCCCTCACCGGGGGCGTCCAGCGCGTCCTGGAAGGCCAGCAGCTCCGCGTCGGTGGCGTCCCGCAGGGCGGCCGCCGTGGCGGGCACCCCCGTGCGGTCGGCGAACAGCTGGGTGGCGGACTCCGCGCAGGCGCGGTCCTGCGGCCGCATCACCGCGCCGGAGGCCGAGATCGCCGCGCGGAACAGCCCCCGGGCGGCCGGGGTCGCGAGCAGCGTCTGGACGGCGCCGCCGCCCGCCGACTGCCCGGCGACGGTGACCTTCGCCGGGTCGCCGCCGAAGGACGTGATGTTGTCGCGGACCCACTCCAGCGCGGCGATCCAGTCCCGCACGCCCCGGTTGTCGGGGGCGTCCGGCAGGTGCAGGAAGCCCTCGATGCCGAGTCGGTAGCCGATCGAGACCACGACCACGCCGTCCCGGTTGAAGGCCGCGCCGTCGTACCAGGGGCTGGCGGAGCAGCCGGCGACGAAGCCGCCGCCGTGGATCCAGACCAGCACCGGCAGGCCGGCGGCCGGGGCGGGATCCGGGGTGAAGACGTTGAGGTTGAGGATGGACCCGCCGGGGATGGTCGGCTCGGGGATGGTGGTGACCTCGCCGAACGGGCGGCGCTGGGCGGTCGGCCCGTAGGCGGTCGCGTCCAGCACCCCGGTCCACGGCCGGGGCGGTACGGGCGCGGCGAACCGCAGGTCGCCGACGGGCGGCTGGGCGTACGGGACGCCGAGGAAGCGGACGCTGCCGCCGGCGCGGCGCTCGCCGCGCACCGGGCCCTGGCGGGTCGGGACGACCGGGTGGTCCTGCGGTCCTGCGGTGGTCATGCTCTGCTCTTTCCGCTGGGGGTCACGGGCTCGGGGCCCCGCGTTGGGGTCACGGGCGCGGGGCCTCGTGCTCGATGTAGTGCCGGAGCCGGTTGAGCTCCTGGGGGTCAACCGTGCGGACACCATAGGTGCGATCGGCGGTGACGGGGGTGACGGAGATGCGGCCGTCCCGCAGCAGGGCGGTGGCGTCGGCGCCCGGGGCGGTCTCGGTGCTCGCAGACGCCGAGCGTGATGTCGAAGCTGTCGGATCCGCTGGGCTGCCGGAGAGCCGGCCGGGCCGTCCCGCACGACCTGCTGCTGGTCCGCGCCAGCGAGGACGCCTCCGCCGCCGACACCCCCCCCGGTCAGCACGCTCAGCCTCCAGCCCGCCCTCGTCGCGGAGAAGGGCATCGAGCTGCTGATGGCCGCCCTGGAGAGCGGCAGCCGGGAACCGACCGGCGCGCTCGTCCCCACCCTGCTGGAGATCCGGCCCTCCTCCGTCCGGCCCTTCCTACGTCAAGGACGTTGACATAGCCTTCCCGGCATGAGCGAACGCGTAGTCCCCGAGCCCCAGCGGCGGCGCAGGCGGCCCACCAAGCAGGGTGTCGTCCTCTCCGCGCAGCTGATCGTCGACACCGCGCTCCGGCTGATCGGCCAGCACGGCGCCGAAGCGCTCACCGTACGGCGGCTCGGCGCCGCGCTCGGCGCCGACCCCAGCGCCGTCTACCGCTACTTCCGCAGCACCGACGACCTGCTGCTCGCCGTCGCCGACGAACTCATCGGCCGCGCCCGGGCCGGCTGGCAGCCCACCGGCGACTGGCGCGCCGATCTGCGCTCCCTCGGCCTGCGCATCCACTCCGCCTACCAGGCCCACCCGCAGGCCGCCCTGCTCGCCGCCCACCGCACCACCGGCCGCACCCACGAGATCGCCGCCGTCGAAACCCTCCTCGGAATCCTGCGCGCGGCGGGCTTCCCCGACCCCGAGGCCGTCCGGATCTACCACGCCTTCGTCGACCAGAGCCTCGGCTTCGCCGCCCTCGACGCCGCCGCCCTCGCCCTGCCCGTCGCCGCCCAGACAGCGGACCTCGAGGTCTGGCAGGCCTCCTACGCCCGCCTCGACGCCACCACCCACCCCCACATCGCCGCCACGGCCCACCTCCTCGCCACCGACATGCGCCGCAGCGGCTACCCCTACGCCCTCGACCTCCTCCTCGACGCCGCCGCGGCCCGCCTCCCTGCGGCGGGCACGCGGCGGAGCCGACTCGAAGCACCGGGGCCGTCCGGCAGCCAGGAGGCCCGCCGAACAGGACCCTGATCGCGTCGCCGACGCTGCCGACCGTGCCATCCGCGGCACGGAGACCGCCCTACGGCGAGTCAGGGGATCGGCGGTCCGGACCAGCGGCGGACGGTGGCGAGGTCGGCGGTGATGGCGGCGGCGGTTTCGCGCAGCGGCGGGAGGAGGATCGCGCGGGTTTCGGCGGGGGTGCCACGGCCCGCGTGGAGGGCGACGTTGACGGCGGCGACGACGTGGCCGTCGTGGACGGGGACGGCGAGCGAGCGCAGGCCTTCTTCCAGTTCCTGGTCGACCAGGGCGCGACCGTCGCGGGCGGCGGAGGTGATGGTGGCGGCGAGGGCGGCGGGGTCGGCCACGGTGGCGGAGGTGAACTGATGGGTCGTCATGTCGCCGAGCCGGGAGGCGCGTTCGGATTCGGTCAGCCCTGGTTGCGCATGGGCCTCCTCACCTCCCGTCGAGGCCGAGCAGCCGGGCCGCGTTCTCCTTGAGGATCTTCGGGCGGACCTCGTCCTTGATCGGCGGCGCGGCGAAGTCGGCGGCGACGTCGTCCACGTCCATCGGGTTGGAGTACTCGAGCCGGATGCCGCCGCCCCCGGACGCGCCCGCGCCGATCCCGGTCTGGCCGGTGTGGAAGACGGCGATCGCACCGGCCTCCTCGATGGCCTCGTACAGCGGGTAGGAGAGCCGGTCATTGGGGTGGAAGGCCTGGATACTGGGGTGGAACTTGAAGCCCTTCACCCCGAACTCCTCGACCAGGGGCCGGATCTGGCGCACCGGCGCCGTCAACCGGGAGTGGGACGGCACCTGGACGGTGGTCGGTTTCTCCCTCCCCGGGGCCTGGCGCCGCGAACGGCACGACCTGCGCTCCCGGCTGGTCCGGGGCGGGCTCGCCCCGCTTCAGAGTGGCCTGTGGACGGCACCCGGCGAGGTGGACGTGGCCGCCCTGGTCGAGGGGCTCGGGCTGGAGGGCCACCTGCGGATCTTCCACGGCCGGGCCGCCGCCCCCACCGAGGCCGCCGGCCTGCCGGCCGCCTTCGACCTCGCCTCGACCGCCGTCGGCTACCGCGCCTTCCTGGCCCGCTGGGGCGGCGCCGAGCCCGGCGCCCGGCCGAGGACGACCTGGCCCGCCGGCTCCTGCTGCACACCGACTGACTGGACCTCGTCCGGGGCGATCCGCACCTGCCGGCCGGGCATCTGCCCGCCGACTGGCCGGCCGAGGCCGCCGAGCGGCTGTTCCGCGACCCGGCGCACCGCTACGAGCCGGGGGCCGAGGCGATCGCCGCCGAGATCCTGGACCGGATCGAGGTCCCGGCGGCGTGAGGCTTATGTCAACACCATTGACGTTGAAAGCGGCCCGGCGGTCTGATGACCGTATCCAGAGGCCCTGACCCTCCATGCACCGAAGGAGCCACCGCCATGGCCGACCCCGTCCGCGCCCTCCAGGACACCCAGCCCGTACCGTTCTGGCTCGACGACCCCGGCCGTCCCACGGCCGCCTCCGCCCTGGTCGGTGACGTCCGGTGCGACCTGCTGGTGGTCGGCGGCGGCTACAGCGGGCTGTGGACGGCGCTGATCGCCAAGGAACGCGACCCCTCACTCGACGTGGTGCTGATCGAGGGGCAGGAGATCGGCTGGGCCGCCTCCGGGCGCAACGGCGGGTTCTGCGAGGCGAGCCTCACCCACGGCCTCGCCAACGGGCACCAGCGCTGGCCGGGCGAACTCGCCACGCTGGAGCGGCTCGGCGCCGCCAACCTGCAGGCCATGGAGGACACCGTCAAGCGGTACGGCATCGACTGCGACTGGGAGCGCACCGGCTCACTCGTCGTCGCCACCGAGCCCTACCAGGTCGACGGCCTGCACGAGTTCGCCGAACTCGCCGCCCGCTACGGCGGCACACTCGACTTCCTCGACCGCCAGGCCGTCCGCGCCGAGATCGACTCCCCCGCCTTCCTCGGCGCCCTGTGGGACCGCGAGGGCGTGGCCATGGTCAACCCCGCCCGCCTCGCCTGGGGCCTCAAGCAGGCCTGCCTGGACCTGGGCGTCCGCATCCACGAGCACACCCGGGCCACCGCGCTGACCGACTCCCCGCGCGGGATCACCGTCCGCACCCCGTACGGCCGGGTCGGCGCCCGGCGCGTCGCCCTCGCCACCAACGCCTTCCCCTCGCTGCTGCGCCGCCACCGGCTCTACACCGTGCCGGTCTACGACTACGCGCTGATGACCGAGCCGCTCAGCGAGGAACAGCTCGCCTCCGTCGGCTGGCGCAACCGCCAGGGCTTCGCCGACAGCGCCAACCACTTCCACTACGTCCGGCTCTCCGCCGACAACCGCATCCTGTGGGGCGGGTACGACGTGGTCCACCAGTTCCGCAGCCGGGTCCGGGCGGAGCGCGACCAGCGGCCGGAGACCTTCGCGACACTCGCGGGGCACTTCTTCCAGACCTTCCCCCAGCTGGCCGACGTCCGGTTCAGCCACGCCTGGGGCGGTGCGATCGACACCTGCACCCGGTTCAGCGCCTTCTTCGACCTCTCGCACGGCGGCCGGGTCGCCTACGCCGCCGGCTTCACCGGCCTCGGCGTCGGCGCCACCCGCTTCGGCGCCGAGGTGATGCTCGATCTGCTGGCCGGCGAGCGCACCGAGCGCACCGCTCTGGAGATGGTCCGGCGCAAGCCGGTGCCCTTCCCGCCCGAGCCGGCCCGCTCGATCGGCATCGGCATCACCCAGTGGGCGCTCACCCGCGCCGACGCCGACAACGGCCGGCGCAACCTCTGGCTGCGCACCCTCGACCGCTTCGGCCTCGGCTTCGACAGCTGACAGCTGACAGCTGACAGCTGACAGCTGACAGCTGACAGCACGGACGTTCCTGAGCGTCGCCCGGCGGTTCCCGACCCGCCGGGCGACCGATCGTGGTTTCTCGACGCGATCTGTCGACCCCGCCCGGGAGGCGTTCGGGTCCGGCCACCGGCCGACCCCGCCCGCTGACGGACCGCCCGTACGGCCCGTCAGCCCCAGGGGGAGGCGGCGGACAGCTCGGAGGTCTTGCCGACCACCAGCAGTACCAGCACGGCGAGCACCACCAGGACCCCGGCCGTCTGCACCGCCGCCCGGCCGGTACGGGGCGCGAAGACCAGGGCGGCCCCCAGCGCGCCGCCGGCCAGCAGTCCGCCGAGGTGGCCCTGCCAGGAGGTGTAGCCGGCCGAGAGCACCAGCCAGAGCAGCGAGCCCACCAGCTGGCGTCCGCCGCCGAGCGGATCGTGGTGCATCCGCCGGGTCATCAGGAAGTACGCCCCGACCAGGCCGAAGATCGCCCCGGACGCGCCCAGCGAGGCCTGCTCGGGCGCGACCACGTACCCGAGGACGGAGCCGCCGAGAGCGGCGGTCAGGTAGAGCGCCAGGAAGCGGGTGCGGCCGAGCTGATGCTCGATCACCCGGCCGAACAGCCAGAGCGAGTACATGTTCAGCAGGATGTGCGCGATGCCGAACCGCCCCTCGGTGGCGGGCAGGTGCATGAAGGCCGAGGTGATCAGCCGGTACCACTCGCCGTGCGCGACCCCGGCCTCGTGGAAGCCGGGCGGCAGCACCCCGCCCTCGACGACGTACAGGTGGCCGTCCGGCCCCAGCACTCCCTGGCCGAGGTTCTCGAAGCGCTCGACCACCCAGGGCCGGACCAGCTCCAGCAGGTACACCAGGACGTTCACGCCGATCAGCAGGTACGTCAGCACCGGCGTGCTGACGAGCCGTCCGCCGAAGACCGTCCGGGCCTGCCGGACGCTGCGCTGCCCCTCCCTCACGCACTCCGGGCACTGGTGGCCGATCGGCGCGTCCCGCATGCAGTCGGGGCATATGTAGCGCTCGCACCGGGTGCACCGGATGTACGACTCCCGGCGGGGATGCCGGAAACAGGTGGTGGGCGGCGTCTCGGGGGCCTGCGGCCCCTCGGCGACGGGTACGGCGTCCATGGAAAGTGGGCTCCGGGATCCTGACGGCGGGTTGCGCGGCCGCGACGTGGCGACCGCGACCCGATGGCCACGGCTTCGCGGCGATGCAGCGAACAAGATAGCGAAACCGCGCAGGTGACGGCGGAGCAGGGGCCGTCACGATCCGCCGGCGGGCCCTCGGGCGGCGTCGGCCCGCCGGGGTACGACGGGCTCAGGTGCTCAGGTCCCCCTACCTGCCGTCATGCCGGTGACGACGCCCCGGGTACGGCCGCGGGCCGGGGCTCAGGCCTGCGCACCCGCACACTGCGGGTGTCCCCAGCCGGTGCCGACCTTGGTGATCGTGTCGCCCTTGGCGTAGGGGCGGGTGCACGCGCACGTCCCGGGGTATCGCGCGGACAGCGTCCTCGGAGCGCCCGAGGACGTCCTCTTCGCCGCGGGCGAGGAGGCGCGGCGCCCGCCCCGCGGCGCCGGGGCCGGAACGGGATCCGGTACCGGGAGGTCGGCAGCGGTGCCACCGGCACCCTCCTGGGTACGGGCGGCATCGCTGGCGGCCTTGTCGGCGACCGCGTTCAGCGGGTCGCCGTTCACCTGGTGGGCGGGGACGTAGACGAAGGTGACGTCGCGCCCCTCCAGGAGCGCGTCGATGCGCTGGATCAGCTCGCGGTTGGCCACCGGCTTGCCGGCCGCGGTCTTCCAGCCGTTGCGCTTCCACGCCGCCAGCCACTTCGTCGCCGCGTCGCGGGTGTACGTGCTGTCGAGACGGACCTCCAGCGGCGCGGCGGGATCCGTCGCGGCCAGCAGTCGCTCCAGCGCGGTCAGCTCACCGACGTTGTTGGTGCTGTGCCCCAGCGGACCGGACTGCCAGCGCTGGGGAGCCCCGGCACTGTCCGCAACCACATAGGCCCAGGCCGCCGGGCCGGGGTTGCCCTTGGCGGCTCCGTCACAGGCTGCGATGACTCGTTCGACCATGCACCGATCATGCCAGGCCCGGCACCCGCCTCGAAAACAGGGGCCACCGACCCCGCCCGCGCACCCGAGGACCGCGGCCGAAAGCCCGATCCGGGCGGCACTGCCGCGACGGGGGCTCCCGGCCGGCCGCGGCTCATCGGCGGCGGCCCGCCGGGACCGGCCCGGTGGCACTACCGTCCGGCGGTGTGGAGGATGCGGTCGGCCACCAGGTCCGGCCGGTCGGTCGGCAAGGCGTGGCCGGCGCCGGGCACGATCTCCACCCGGGCGGAGGGGACGAGCCGGCCGAGGCGGTCGGCGACCTCGCGCGCGTCGTGCATGGCGCTGCGCGCCCCGAGCAGGAACAGCGCGGGGACACGCAGGCGGCGCAGTTCCTCGTCGGAGAAGACCGGGGGCACCGGGAGTGCGCGGCGGAATCCCATCGACGCCCGCAGCAGGCTCATCAGTTCGCTCTCCAGGATGGCGCTGTTGCCGACCAGGCGGGCCAGCCGGGGGCGGAGCGGGCGCGGCGCGGCCGCGGCGAGTCCGCCGGCGACCAGCCAGGCGTAGAACCGGGGGCCGGTGCCGGCGAAGCCCGCGGGGTCCAGCAGGGTGAGGGAGGCGACCCGGCCGGGGCGGTGGATCTGGTGGTTGAGCGCCAGCCAGCCGCCGTAGGAGCAGCCGACGACCTGGGCGGCCGTCACCTCCAGTGCGGCCAGGAGTTCGTCCAGCCAGTCGGCTCCGTCCCGGCCGTCGCCGATCGGGGCGGTCTGCACGCTCGCGCCCGGCTCGCCGATCGCGTCGACGGCGATGACCGGGCGGTGCCGAGCCAGCACGTCGATGTACCGGTACCACATCAGCGCGTTTCCGCCCGAGCCGGGCAGCAGCACGATCGGCTCGCCGCTCTGCGGGCCGGTTCGGTAGACGCGGGTGGTCCCGAACGTGGTCGGAAGGTCCAGCGCCGTCCGGGGCCCGGGCCACAGGTCCGCCAGAGTCCGCTCGTAGGCGGCCCGAAATCGGTCCCTGGCCTGGTCGTTCCTGAACTGGCTGATTCGCATGATACGTGTGTATCACGACATGATACGGGTGTACCAGGGAGGTGCACATGAACGTGCGGGTCGATCACGAGGAACGCAGACGGCAGATCGCCGAGGCGCTGTTGCGCATCGCCGACACCCAGGGTCTGCAGTCGGCCAGCATGCGGGCGGTCGCCGCCGAGGCCGGCGTCTCCCTGCGGCTGGTGCAGTACTACTTCGCGACCAAGGAAGGGCTGCTGCTGGACGCGCTGGACCGGCTCGGCGCCCAGATCCAGGCCCGGATGGCGCAGTGGATCGGCGCGGCGGGCTCCCCGCCCACACCGCGCGGCCTGGTGACCGCGGTCCTGTCGAGCATCCTGCCGACCGATCCGGAGAGCCGCCGGATCACCAGGACCTACGCCGCGTACTACACGCTGGTGCTCAGCGATCCCGAAGTGCTGGAGAAGCACGGGACGGCCCAGCCCGACCTGCTGGAGGGCTTCCTCGCCAAGCAGATCCGCGCCGCCCGGCAGGCCGGGGAGATCGACCCCGGCAAGGACCCCGAGATGACCGCCGCCGGACTGCTGGCCCTGGTCAACGGCCTGGGCTCAAGCGTGCTCGGCGGCCAGCGCACCGGCGACGCCGCGCTGGCGATCCTCACCCATCACCTGGACGAGCTGTTCCGATCGCCCTGAGCCGGGACAGCCGACCACCCGCCCACTGGGCCCGCCCCTTCCGGCTGTTCCTCGGCCGATGCCGTCCGGCAGCGGAACGCCGTGGTCCAGCATCCGCTCCGTCACCGCACGCCGTTCATCGCCGTCCTCCATCAGCAGGACCATGCGGGTGATCCGGTTGAAGATCGTCGGGATGTCGACGATCCCGCCCCGGCGGAGAACCCGGCCGGGCTCCGACCCGTCCCAGAGGTAGGCGCATTCCTCGATGTCAGCGAGGGTCCCGTCGTTCACCCGGTGGCCGCCGCCGCCTCGGCCAGGGCGTCCAGCACCGGACGGATCAGCGGGTGTCCGTCCGCCCCGGCCCGGACCGCGGCGAAGACCCGGCGGGTCGCGAGGGCGCTGTCCACCGGCCGCACCGCGACCTGGCCGAGGTCCACCCCGCGCAGCGCGGAGCGCGGCACCAGGGCGACACCGGCACCGGCCGACGCCAGCGCGACCACCGCGCGGAAGTCGTCCGAGGAGTGCACCAGGCGTGGCTGGAAACCCGCGTGCTCGCAGGCCAGCAGGACCACGTCGTGGCAGGGGTTGCCGGGGTAGGGGCCGATCCAGGGTTCGGCGGCGAGGTCGGCGACGGCGATCGGGCCCCGGCCGGCCGCCAGCGGGTGGGCGAGCGGCAGCACCGCCTCGAACGGTTCGGCGTACAGCGGCACGCGGGTGAGCCGGGCGTCGTCGGCGCGCGGCGCGCCCCGGTACTCGACGGCCACGGCGAGGTCGGCCCGCCCGTCGAGGACCATCGGAAGGCTGGCGTCCCCCTCGGCGTCCAGCACCTTGAGGCGGACGCCGGGCGCACGGGTCACCAGGGTGCCGATGGCGGGTGCGAGGACGAGGGCGATGCCGGTGGCGAAGGAGGCGACGGTGACCTCGCCCGCGACGCCCGCGCTGTAGGCGGCGAGGTCGGCCTCGGCGCGTTCGAGCTGGGCGAGGACGGCGTCGGCGTGACCGAGCAGGATCTCCCCGGCGGCGGTGAGCCGGACGCCCCGTCCCTCGCGGGCGAGCAGGTGGTGGCCGGTCTCCTGTTCCAGGGCGGTCAGCTGCTGGGAGACGGCGGAGGGGGTGAGGTAGAGGGCGGCCGCCGCGGCGGTCACGGTGCGGTGGTCCGCCACGGCCCGCAGGGTCCGCAGCCGTCGTGCGTCGATCACGGGCCAATTCTGCCAGTGCGGCGCGGCCCGCCCTCCCCGGAGTGGGGGGGCGGGGGGGGGGGGGGGGGGGCCCGCGGCGGGGGGGGGGGGGGGGGGGGGGGGGGGGGGGGGGGGGGGGGGGGGGCCCGCCCCCCCCGGGCCCCCCCCGGCCCGCCGGGGGCGGGCACTTGACCGGGCGCGAG
>NZ_JBIVMI010000016.1:164868-185784 GCF_044753005.1 Kitasatospora sp. NPDC088548 | reverse complement strand
CCCCTCAAACGCGCCCAACACCGCAACTGGCCACCACCCCAACCAGCCACCGTCACGATCACCAAGCGAGACACGAATTAAGTCACCGGCATTGGCCCTAGTCCGTCAGACGGCCCGGGTCCGCGACGATCGCCCGCACCACGCCGACCGCGGCCCCCAGCAGCGGGCCGCGGCGGCCCAGCCGGGAGACCGTCAGCCGGTCCTCCGACCAGGGGCGGACGGTCACCCGGGCCGCCAGCTCGGCGCGCATCGACGGCAGCAGCCAGGGCGCCAGCTGGGCGTAGCCGCCGCCCAGCACCACCTCGGCCGGGTCGAGCAGGTTGACCGCCCCGGCCGAGGCGATGCCCAGCGCCGTCCCGGCCCCGGCCAGCGCGGCGCGCACCTCCTCGTCCCCGGCCTCGGCCCGTTCGGCGAGCAGCGCCACCCAGTCGCCCCGGACCCCCTCCAGACCGGCCGCCCGCAGCACCGCCGCCTCCCCCGCGTACTGCTCCAGACAGCCGTACGCCCCGCAGGCGCAGCGGGGTCCGTCCGGGTGGACCGGCACATGGCCCAGCTCGCCCGCGTAACCGCGTGCCCCGCGCAGCAGCCGGCCGCCGATCACGATCGCCGCGCCGACGCCGGCCTCGGCCGAGACGTGCAGGAAGTGGTCGGGTCCGCCGCCCAGCCAGAGTTCGGCGAGCCCGCCGAGGTTGGCCTCGTTGTCCGCGTCCACCGGCAGCTCGGCCAGTTGCTCCGCGTTGGCCGCCCGCAGCGCGAGCCGCAGCTCGGCCGCGATCGGCACGTCCTGCCAGCCCAGGTTGGCGGCCCGCTGGAGCACCCCGCCCCCGGCACCGACCAGACCGGGGACGGCCAGCGCGAGCCCGGCCGGGCGCAGCCCCGCGTCGTCGGCGGCCCGGCGCAGCAGCTCGGCGAGGTCGGCCATCACGGCGGCGGGCCGCCGGCCGCGGTTGCGGATCTCCTGGCGGCGCCAGGCGCGGACCTCGCCGCGCAGGTCGACCACGCAGGCGCCGAGGTGCTCCACGCCGATCTCGGCGCCGATGCCGCCCGGCCCCCGCGGGTTGAGGCCCAGCGCGGTACCGGGTCGGCCGACCTTGCCGCTGGACGTGGCCGTGCCCTCCTCGACCACCAGACCGGCGGCGATCAGCTCTTCGGCGAGCGAGGAGACGGCCGCCCTGGTCAGCCCGGTCTCCGCGGCCGCCTCGGCCCGGGAGCGCGGGGAGCGCGCGATCGCGCCGAGCACCAGCGCCAGATTGGCCCGGCGCATGCCCTGCTGGCTGGCGGGTCCGGTCCGGGGACCGTCCGTCTCGCGCATCGCCCTCACCCGCTCGACTGCCGCGCACCGTGCCCATGGGGCCGGACGTTTGCAGCGTAATCGCGTTTGGCCCCGGTGGCCCGGAGCGGTCGGCCGGGCGCGGAGGGGCCGCTCCGGGCCACCGTCACGAGGTCCGCTGGGGCTGCTGCTCCATCCGGGCGACGGGCTGGGCGAGGCGGGTGAAGACCCAGCGCTGCATCGCCCAGAAGCGGAACAGCATCGCGACGAAGGTGCCGACGACCATCCCGCTGAGGAAGTCGGCCACCTCCTGGGTGAGGGCGCTCACCTGGGGCTCGCGCAGCTCCAGGAGGTAGCGCGAGAGGATCAGCGGGATGTCGTTGACGACGATCGCCACCACGCTGACCAGGAAGAACAGTGCGGCCTCGCGTCGGCGCCCGACCGCCCGGAAGGACCACCGGCGGTTCAGCACGTAGGAGACCGCCGTGGCGGCCACGGTCGCGATGGTGAGCGCCACCACCGGTTTCCGCTCCAGCAGGGTGAACTTCAGCGAGAAGTTGATCACCGTCGTCAGCACGAAGCAGGAGGCCCCGACCAGCAGGACCTTCACCAGCCTGCGGTGCCTGACCAGGAACGGGCGCAGACGGGCCGGCACCCTGGCCAGGGCTCGCTGCGTGGGGGACGGCATCCTCGCAGTCTGGCACGAGGTCTGCCGCCCCCTCCCGTCCGGCGGCCGGGCCGGGTGACGCCCGGACCGCTGCCCACCGTCAGGCGGCGACCAGCACCTCGGCCGGCTCCAGGGCCAGCCTCAGCACCTCCCGGACGTCCGCGACCGGGTGGACGGTGAGCCGCTCCAGCACCTCGGCCGGGACGTCGTCCAGATCGGCCTCGTTCCGCTTGGGGATGATCACCGTGGTGACCCCGGCCCGGTCGGCGGCGAGCAGCTTCTGCTTCACCCCGCCGATCGGCAGCACCCGCCCGGTCAGCGACACCTCGCCCGTCATCGCCACGTCGGTGCGCACCTTGCGGCCGGAGAGCAGCGAGGCCAGCGCGGTGGTCATGGTGATGCCGGCGCTCGGCCCGTCCTTGGGGACGGCCCCGGCGGGGACGTGCAGGTGCACGCCGCGGTCGCGCAGCGAGGTGACCGGCAGCTCCAGCTCGGCGCCGCGCGAGCGCAGGTAGGAGAGCGCGATGTGCGCGGACTCCTTCATCACGTCGCCCAGCTGCCCGGTCAGGGTGAGCCCGGTGCCGCCGGTCTCGGCGTCGGCGAGCGACGCCTCGATGAAGAGGACGTCGCCGCCGGCGCCGGTGACCGCGAGGCCGGTGGCCACGCCGGGGACGGCGGTGCGCCGCTCGGCCGGCTCCTGGGCCGCCTCGGGCACGTGGTGCGGGCGGCCGATCAGGGCGCGCAGGTCGCCCGCGCCGATCGTGGCGGGCAGCTCCCGCTCGCCCAGCTCGCTCTGTGTGGCGATCCTGCGCAGCACCCGGGCGATCGAGCGTTCCAGGTTCCGGACGCCGGCCTCGCGGGTGTACTCGCCGGCCAGCCGGCGCAGCGCCTCCTCGTCGACGGTGACCTCGCCGTCCTTCAGCCCGGCCTGCTCCAGCTGGCGCGGGAGCAGGTGGTCCCGGGCGATGACGACCTTCTCGTCCTCGGTGTAGCCGTCCAGGCGGACCAGCTCCATCCGGTCGAGCAGCGGCCCGGGGATGGCCTCCAGCACATTGGCGGTGGCGAGGAAGACCACGTCCGAGAGGTCCAGCTCGACCTCCAGGTAGTGGTCGCGGAAGGTGTGGTTCTGCGCCGGGTCGAGCACCTCCAGGAGGGCGGCCGCCGGGTCGCCCCGGAAGTCGGAGCCGACCTTGTCGATCTCGTCCAGCAGGACGACCGGGTTCATCGAGCCGGCCTCCTTGATGGCGCGCACCAGACGGCCGGGCAGCGCGCCGACGTAGGTGCGCCGGTGACCGCGGATCTCCGCCTCGTCCCGGACACCGCCGAGCGCGACCCGGACGAACCTCCGGCCCATGGCGCGGGCCACCGACTCGCCGAGCGAGGTCTTGCCGACGCCGGGCGGGCCGACCAGCGCCAGCACCGCGCCCCCGCCCGCCCGGCGCGCGCCGCCACCCGGCTGCTCCTGGGGGCTCGCGGCCGGCCCGGTCCGCTGGTCGGCCCGGCGCTTGCGCACCGCCAGGTACTCGACGATGCGGTCCTTGACGTCGGCCAGGCCGGAGTGGTCGGCGTCCAGCACCGCACGGGCGCCGGCGATGTCGTAGGCGTCCTCGGTGCGCTCGTTCCAGGGCAGCTCCAGGACGGTGTCCAGCCAGGTGCGGATCCAGGAGCCCTCGGGCGACTGGTCGGAGGAGCGCTCCAGCTTGTCGACCTCCTTGAGGGCCGCCTCGCGGACCTTCCCGGGCAGGTCCGCGGCCTCGACCCGGGCGCGGTAGTCGCCCTCCTCGTCCGCCGGGTCGCCGTTCAGCTCGGCCAGCTCCTTGCGGACCGCCTCCAGCTGCCGGCGGAGCAGGAACTCCTTCTGCTGCTTGGCGACGCCCTCCTCGACGTCCTTGCGGATGGTGTCGTTGACCTCCTCCTCGGCGAGGTGGTCGCGCAGCAGGCCGAGCGCGTACTCCAGCCGGGCCACCTGGTCCGCCTCCAGCAGCACCTTGAGCTTCTGCTCGGCGGTGGCGAAGGGGGCGTAGCCGATGTTGTCCGCCAGCTCGCCGACGCCCTCGATCTGGGCGACCCGGTCGACGATCTGCCAGGCGCCGCGCTTGCGCAGCCACTGGGTGGAGAGCGTCTTGTACTCCTTGACCAGCTCGGCGGCGCGCCCGGCCACCGGGGTGCCGGCCGAGGACTCCCGGAACGGCGTGGTCTCCACCCAGAGGGCGGCGCCGGGACCGGTGGTGCCGACGCCGATCCGGGCCCGGCGGACGGCGCGGACCAGCGCCGCCGGATCCCCGTCGGCCAGCCGGCCGACCTGCTCGACGGTGGCGAGGGTGCCGACCGCCGCGTACGAGCCGTCCACCCGCGGGACCAGCAGGACCTGGGGCTTGCCGGTGCCGGTGGCCGCCGCCCGGGCGGCCTCGACGGCGGCGCGCACCTCGGTGTCCTTGAGCTCCAGCGGGACGACCATGCCCGGGAGCACGACCTCGTCGTCGAGCGGCAGCACGGGCAGGGTGAGCGGTGTGGACGTCGATGCCATGATCTCTCCCCAGTCAGCGAACTTGAGTTGACCTGACTAAGGTTTCGCGGGCACCGGATGTTCCCGAGGCCTTGTTCGCCGTGAGCGAACAGGGAAGGCCGCGGCCCGGGCTGTCAAAAACGCCTGGCCCAGGCCCCGCGCGGGGCTACCCGCGGTCCAGCACCGCGGCCCCGCCGGGCCCGGAGGCGGAGGCCGCGGAGGCGGCCGGCGTACGCAGCCGGCGCGGCCGCAGCCTGCCGCCCCCGTCCCGCCGGAGCCAGCGCCAGAGCACCACCCCGGCGAGCACCGCGACCGGGTGGCCGATCCCGGTGACCAGGTCCCGGTCGGTGAGGATCTGGTCGGCGATCATCGCTCCGACGCCGCCCAGCGCCAGCAGCCGCCCGCGCGGCGGCAGCAGCCCGGCCAGCGCGCCGAGGCTGGCCAGCACGCCGTAGCTGACGCCGATGTCCAGGTAGTTCATCGCCTCGGACTCCATCCGGCCGGTCGCCACGGCGGTGATCACCACCGCCTGGGAGAGCACCGTGGCGGTGATGTGCCCGATCGCGAACACCGCCGCCGCCCGGGCCGCCCCGACCCGGCGCTCCAGCGGCGCGACGGTGAAGGCGAACGCCCACAGGTAGGGCATCCAGATCGGCCCCGCCACCCAGAAGCCACTGAAGAGCAGCGCGCGCACGGGGTGGTGCAACAGGTTGTGCCCGTCCGAACTGGACGCCTCCTGGAGGCGCAGCACCAGCTCCGGATCGGCGAGCCTGGCGAAGGTGGTGGTGGCCCCGACCGCGGCCAGGTAGCCGAGCGCGAAAGGGTTGCGCCGCGGCGTCGGCACCCGGGTCAGCACCCACTCGGCCACCCCGGCCCGCAGGCCGTGCCGCAGCAGGCCGTACGGCGGCCCGGCGGGCGGCGCCGGGCGGGAGCGGGCCGGTACCGCACCCTGCCGCCACTCCGCCATGCCGCCTCCGCTCAGATCCGCAGACACCGGTTCACACCCGGTGCCAACGTACCGGCGCGCGCCGGAAATCCCACCCTCGGCAATCTCGTGACCACGGTACGTCGAGGTTCTGGGAGCCCGCTGGGAAAACCCCGTGAGGATCACCGGGCCCGGGGTCGCCCGTCACCCGGGATTGGTCCAGACCTTCTCTCCGTTCACGCGCCGGCACGGGTCCTGACCGGCGTCTCAACGTCAACCCGGGTGCATACGTACCGTTACGGAGTGAAAAATCGCCGGGTAAGGTATCGGCCCGTGCCCACTTGCGAGTGGGTCCGCGGACGGCCCCGACGGCCGGCCCACGGGCCGGAAACGTCCGGTCCACCTGCCGGGAGGCACCCGCTGTCCGTACGCTGCGAAGTGTGCGGGACAGGTGGGCGGTCGACACCCGCCCTCCGGTCCCCGCGCGCGACGGGACGGCGGACCCGGCACAGTCCACGACGGAACAAGACTACGAGCGGAGCCCCGCCATCCCCATCGGTGGCCGGCCCGCAGCCCTGGGGGCGGTGGCGTGACCGTGACAGAAATTCAGCAGGACAACACCAACAGCGGCGGCACGGTGAGCAGCCAGCGCAGAGTGCTGGTGGTGGAGGACGAACCGACGATCGCCGAGTCGATCGCGGCCCGCCTGGGCGCGGAGGGCTTCAAGGTCGCCGTCGCCCACGACGGCCCGGGCGCCGTCGACGGCTTCCACACCTGGCAGCCGGACCTGGTGGTGCTCGACATCATGCTGCCCGGCTTCGACGGCCTGGAGGTGTGCCGCCGGATCCAGGCCCAGCGCCCGGTCCCGGTGCTGATGCTGACCGCGCGGGACGACGAGACGGACCTGCTGGTCGGCCTCGGCGTCGGCGCGGACGACTACATGACCAAGCCGTTCTCCATGCGCGAGCTGGCGGCCCGGGTCAACGTGCTGCTGCGTCGCGTCGAGCGCGCCCAGCAGGCGGCCAGGACGCCGGCGCTCGGCAGCCTGCGCTTCGGCGAGCTGGAGATCGACCATGTGCAGCGCCGGGTCCGGCTGGCCTCGGGCGACGTCCACCTGACGCCGACCGAGTTCGACCTGCTCGCCTGCCTGGCCGCCCAGCCGCGCGCGGTGCTCACCCGCGAGCAGCTGCTGGCCGAGGTCTGGGACTGGACGGACGCCTCCGGCACCCGCACCGTCGACAGCCACGTCAAGGCGCTGCGCCGGAAGATCGGCGCCAGCTGGATCCGCACCGTCCACGGCGTCGGATACGCCCTGGAGGCCCCGCACCCCTAGGGTCACCGGGCACCGGGCCTCCGGGGGGCCCGCATCCCGGACCGCCGCGCGAACCGCGCGGGGGGAGCACACACGGGGGAAGCACAGGGGACCAATGACCTTTCCACAGCAACGCGACGGGGACACCGCCGGCATGCGGCAGCCCACCCTGGCCGCCCGCGCCGCCCGCCGGGTCTGGGCCGACATCCGGCCGCTCGACCCGGTCCGCTCCATCAAGGGCAAACTCGCCCTGCTGGTGATCGTCTCGGTCTTCCTCGCCACCGGCATGGTGGTGGTGGCCATCCGGTCCGAGACCCAGATCCGGATCATCATGGTCTTCTCCATGATCGCCTCGCTGCTCTTCATGCAGTTCCTCGCGCACGGGCTGACCGCCCCGCTGCGCGACATGACGGCCGCCGCCCGCGCGATGGCCTCCGGCGACTACAGCCGCCGGGTCGAGGTGAACTCGCGCGACGAGATCGGCGAGCTGGCGGCCGCCTTCAACCTGATGGCGGCCGACCTGGAGGCCGCCGACCGCCACCGCCGCGAACTGGTCGCCAACGTCTCGCACGAGCTGCGCACGCCCATCGCCGCGCTGCGCGCCGTGCTGGAGAACGTCGTCGACGGCGTCGTCCAGCCGAACCCGGCGACCCTGGGTGCCGCGCTGGAGCAGACCGAGCGGCTCGGCCGGCTGGTCACCCATCTGCTCGACCTCTCCAAGATCGACGACGGGGTGGTCGACCTGGACGCGCGCTCCTTCGAGGTGCGCGAGTTCCTGGACGGCGTACTGCGCGGGGTCACCGTGGACGGCGCGACGGCGGGCGGGGCGTTCTCCCGGCGCGGGGACGTCCGGCTCGCGCTGGAGGTCAGCCCGGCAGGCCTGACCGGCGTCGCCGACCCGGAGCGGCTCCACCAGGTGGTCGCCAACCTGGTCGACAACGCCTGCAAGCACTCCCCGCCCGGCGGCACCGTGACGGTCCGGGCCCGGCCCGGCGCCGAGCCGGGCGCCCTGCTGCTGGAGGTCGAGGACGAGGGCCCGGGCATCCCGCCGGCCGACCGGACCCGGGTGTTCGAGCGGTTCAGCCGCAGCGGCACCGCCACCGCCCAGGGGCCCGGCGCCGACGGCGGCACCGGTCTGGGGCTGGCCATCGCCCGCTGGGCGGTGGATCTGCACGGCGGCCGGATCGAGGTGGCCGAGGCCGCCCGCGGCTGCCGGATCGAGGTCCGGCTGCCCGGTCCGCGGTGAGCCTCGTCGCATTCGCGTCGGACGGACTTCGCCGTCATGTCACAGGACGGACACAGACGTACACGAAGATCATTCAGTGCTTCCGGGATGCTTTGTCCGGTTTCGTCCAGATATGTGCACTGATCGACCGTGATCGCTTCCCCTCCGATGCGGCTTTCTAACGCACATTTTCAGCCAAACTGCAGGTCAGCACTGTGATCTGGGCGACGCCTGAGCCCCGGGGACTGCGCGATCACTGGTCAGGGGCGTAGCCTTAATCCCCGCTGTCCAAACATCCCAAAAGGAAGCGGAAGAGGGCGGTTGCCGCCGTGTCGCCACAGTCCCCTGAAACCCCCAATAGCTCGGCAAGTTCCACTGGCTTCGGCCCCAATGAGTGGCTCGTCGATGAGATCTACCAGCAGTACCTCCAGGACCCGAACTCGGTCGACCGAGCCTGGTGGGACTTTTTCGCCGACTACAAGCCCGGTACCGAGGTGACCCCAGTGACCCAGGCCGCGACCCCGGTCGGCACCACGCCGACTCCCGTTGCCGCCCCCGCGCCCGCCGCTGCCGCTCCCGCCGCGCCGGCCGCACCCGCGACCGCCCCGGCGGCCCCGGCTCCGGCTCCCGCGCCGCTCGCCGCAGCCCCCGCCGCGCCGCCGGCCCCCAAGGTCGCCGCCCCGGCTCCGGCCGCGCCGGCCGCCACGGCGGGCCCCGAGCTCGTCCAGCTGCGCGGCCCGGCCAAGGCCGTCGCCACCAACATGGACGCCTCGCTGGAGGTGCCGACCGCGACGTCCGTCCGCGCGGTGCCCGCCAAGCTGCTGATCGACAACCGCATTGTCATCAACAACCACCTGCAGCGCGCCCGCGGCGGCAAGGTCTCCTTCACCCACCTGATCGGTTACGCCCTGGTCCAGGCCGTCAAGGCCTCGCCGGGCATGAACCACAGCTACAAGGTGGAGAACGGCAAGGCCTTCCTGGTCAAGCCCGAGCACGTGAACCTGGGCCTGGCCATCGACCTGGTCAAGCCCAACGGCGACCGCCAGCTCGTCGTCGCGGCCATCAAGAAGGCCGAGACCCTCGACTTCTTCGGCTTCTGGCAGGCCTACGAGGACATCGTCCGCCGGGCCCGCGCCAACAAGCTGACCATGGACGACTTCACCGGCGTCACGGTCTCGCTGACCAACCCCGGCGGCATCGGCACCGTGCACTCCGTGCCGCGCCTGATGCAGAACCAGGGCACCATCGTCGGCGTCGGCGCCATGGAGTACCCGGCCGAGTTCCAGGGCTCCGCCCCGGAGACCCTGTCCCGCCTCGGCGTCTCCAAGATCATGACGCTGACCTCGACCTACGACCACCGCGTCATCCAGGGCGCGGCGTCCGGCGAGTTCCTGCGCGAGATCCACCGGCTGCTGCTCGGCGAGAACGGCTTCTACGACGAGATCTTCGAGTCGCTGCGGATCCCGTACGAGCCGGTCCGCTGGGCCACCGACGTCGCCACCACCCACGACGACGAGGTCAACAAGACCGCGCGCGTCATGGAGCTGATCCACTCCTACCGGGTCCGCGGCCACCTGATGGCCGACACCGACCCGCTGGAGTACAAGCAGCGCAAGCACCCCGACCTGGACGTCACCACCCACGGCCTCACCCTGTGGGACCTGGAGCGCGAGTTCGCGGTCGGCGGCTTCGGCGGCCAGCGGATGATGAAGCTCCGCGACATCCTCGGCCTGCTGCGCAACACGTACTGCCGCACCGTCGGTATCGAGTACATGCACATCCAGGACCCGGCGCAGCGCAAGTGGCTGCAGGAGCGCCTGGAGAAGCCGTACACCAAGCCGGAGCGCGAGGAGCAGCTGCGCATCCTGCGCCGGCTGAACTCGGCCGAGGCCTTCGAGACCTTCCTGCAGACCAAGTACGTCGGGCAGAAGCGCTTCTCGCTGGAGGGCGGCGAGTCGCTCATCCCGCTGCTGGACGCCACGATCGACGCGGCCGCCGAGCACCGCCTCGACGAGACCGTGATCGGCATGGCCCACCGCGGCCGTCTGAACGTGCTGGCCAACATCGTCGGCAAGCCGTACGGCAAGATCTTCGGCGAGTTCGAGGGCAACCTCGACCCGAAATCGATGCACGGCTCCGGCGACGTGAAGTACCACCTCGGCTCCGAGGGCACCTTCACCGGCCTGGACGGCGAGACCATCAAGGTCTCGCTCGCCGCGAACCCCTCCCACCTGGAGGCCGTGGACCCGGTCGTCGAGGGCATCGCCCGCGCCAAGCAGGACATCCTGGACCAGGGCGGCACCACCTTCCCGGTGCTGCCGATCCAGATCCACGGCGACGCGGCCTTCGCCGGCCAGGGCGTCGTCGCGGAGACCCTGAACATGTCGCAGCTGCGCGGCTACCGCACCGGCGGCACCGTGCACATCGTGGTGAACAACCAGGTCGGCTTCACCGCCGCCCCGGCCTCCTCGCGCTCCTCGATGTACTGCACCGACGTGGCCCGGATGATCGAGGCCCCGATCTTCCACGTGAACGGCGACGACCCGGAGGCCGTGGTCCGCGTCGCGCGGCTCGCCTTCGAGTTCCGTCAGGCGTTCCACAAGGACGTCGTGATCGACCTCATCTGCTACCGCCGCCGCGGTCACAACGAGGCCGACAACCCGTCGTTCACCCAGCCGCTGATGTACGACCTGATCGACAAGAAGCGCTCGGTGCGCAAGCTGTACACCGAGGGCCTGATCGGTCGCGGCGACATCACCATGGAAGAGGCGGAGCAGGCGCTCCAGGACTTCCAGGGCCAGCTGGAGAAGGTCTTCGCCGAGGTCCGCGACGCCGCCCAGACGCCGGCCCCGGCCGCCGTCGGCACGCCGCAGGCCGACTTCCCGGTCAGCATCCAGACCGGCATCTCCCAGGAGATGGTCAAGCGGATCGCCGCCTCGCAGGTCAACCTGCCGGACTGGCTGACCGTCCACCCGCGACTGCTGCCGCAGCTGCAGCGCCGCGCCGGCTCGGTCGAGGACAACACCATCGACTGGGCGATGGGCGAGACCCTCGCCATCGGCTCGCTGCTGATGGAGGGCCACCCGGTCCGCCTGGCCGGCCAGGACAGCCGCCGCGGCACCTTCGGCCAGCGCCACGCGGTGCTGATCGACCGGGTCAGCGGCGAGGACTACACCCCGCTGCTGTACCTGACCGAGGACCAGGCCCGCTACACCGTGTACGACAGCCTGCTGTCCGAGTACGCGGCGATGGGCTTCGAGTACGGCTACTCGCTGACCCGCCCGAACGCGCTGGTCATGTGGGAGGCGCAGTTCGGCGACTTCGTCAACGGCGCGCAGACCGTGGTGGACGAGTACATCGCCTCCGCCGAGCAGAAGTGGGGCCAGCACTCCGGCGTCACCCTGCTGCTGCCGCACGGCTACGAGGGCCAGGGCCCGGACCACTCGTCCGCCCGCCCGGAGCGCTTCCTGCAGCTGTGCGCGCAGAACAACATGACGGTCGCCATGCCGACCCTGCCGTCGAACTACTTCCACCTGCTGCGCTGGCAGGCGCACAACCCGCACCACAAGCCGCTGGTCGTCTTCACCCCGAAGTCGATGCTGCGTCTGAAGGCCGCGGCGAGTGCCACGGAGGAGTTCCTCTCCGGCTCGTTCCGCCCGGTCATCGGTGACACCACCGTCGACCCGTCGCAGGTCCGCAAGGTGGTCATCACCGCGGGCAAGTTCTACTACGACGTCGAGGCGGCCCGTGCCGAGCGCGGGATCACCGACACCGCGATCGTCCGGGTCGAGCGCCTCTACCCGCTGCCGGTGGCCGAGCTCCAGGAGGAGCTGAGCCGCTACGGCGACGACGTCCAGTTCATCTGGGCGCAGGAGGAGCCGGCGAACCAGGGTGCCTGGCCGTTCATCGCGATGAACCTGGTCGACCACCTGGAGGTCGTCATCGGCCGCAGCGCCGGCGACTCGCGCCTGCGCCGCGTCGCCCGCACGGCCTCCTCGGCCCCCGCGGTCGGCTCGGCCAAGCGCCACGCCGCCGAGCAGCAGGGTCTCCTGGAGGAGATCTTCTCGCTCTGACCCCCGGTCAGGCCGAACGGCCCGGGCCCCCGCGCACACCGCGCGGGGGCCCGGGCCGTTTCGCGGTGCCGCCGCGGTCGCGGCCGTGGAGGCCGCCGGCCCCACCACCGGGGCCGCCGGGGTGACCCTCGGCACCTGGCGGGCCAACGGCCAACCGGGTCTATCCTGACCAGGTCGAATTCCCGTCTGACCGGAGCGAACCGTGTACTTCACCGACCGCGGCATCGAGGAGCTGGCGAGCCGGCGCGGCGACGAGGAGGTCACCTTCGAGTGGCTGGCCGAGCGCCTGCGCGAGTTCGTCGACCTCAACCCCGACTTCGAGATCCCGGTCGAGCGGCTGGCCACCTGGCTGGCCCGGCTCGACGACGAGGACGACGAGTAGACCGCTGACACCGCCCCGCCGAGGGGCCTGAAGGGCCCGGGTGACCACCGTCTCCCGGGCCCTTCGCGCTGCGCCCCTCGCCCTTCACCCCTAGGGGGCGGATCCGGGTCCGGCTCCGGGATCGGGGCGCTTGACTTCACCGTCACGCGATATATCGTCTTTAAAAGAGAACGCGATACATCGTGAGTCGCAACGGGAGGCGGCAGAGATGAGCCAGTGGACGGTCGAGGGACCCGACAGGATCACCATCGACGAAGCGGTCCGCGCGCTGCACGTGCGGATCATCGACGGCACGGTGAACGTGGTGGCGGCCGAGGGGCCGGCCCGCCTGGAGGTCACCGAGCTCAAGGGCGAACCGCTGCACGTCACCCTGGTGGACGGCGTCCTGACGGTCACCTACAAGGACATCAGCGGCTGGAGCGAGTTCGGTGAGGTGCTCAAGTCGGTCGACTCGGTCAAGGGGTTCTTCGCCTCGTTCAAGCGCAAGCGGGTGGCCGGGATCACCCTGACCGTGCCGGCCGCCGCCGAGGTCAAGGTGGGCGCCGTCTCGGCGGACACCACCGTCTCGGGCATCGCCGGGCACGTCTCGGTGCAGAGCGCCAACGGCGACACCACCCTGGTCGGCCTGGCCGGCCGGACCGACATCAACACCGTCACCGGCGACGTGGACGCCCAGTCGGTGGCCGGACAGCTCCGGCTGAACACCGTCTCCGGCAAGCTCACCGTGGTCGCCGGCACCGCCGACAGGGTGCAGGCCAACGCCGTCACCGGCGCGGTCACCCTGGACCTCGACGCGGCCACCCCGACCGACATCAAGGTCACCACGGTCAGCGGCCCGGTCGGCGTCCGGCTGCCCTCGCTGGCCGACACCAAGGTCGAGGCCGGCACCAACAGCGGCGACATCTCCAGCACCTTCGAGCAGCTCAAGGTCGGCGGCACCTGGGGCGCCAAGCGGCTCTCCGGCCAGCTCGGCGACGGCAAGGGCAGCCTCGCGGTGACCACCGTCTCGGGCTCCGTCACCGTGCTGCGCCGCCCCGACACCGAGGAGGACGGCCCGGTGGTCGTCAAGGAGCTCCCGGCCGGCCCCGACCTCACCAAGGAGGCATGACATGAGCCCCGTCTTCGGCCACGGCCGGCTCCGGCTCTACCTGCTGAAGCTGCTCGACGAGTCCCCCCGGCACGGCTACGAGGTGATCCGCCTGCTGGAGGAACGGTTCCAGGGCCTGTACGCGCCCTCGGCCGGCACCGTCTACCCGCGGCTCGCCAAGCTGGAGCAGGAGGGCCTGGTCGCGCACAGCACCGAGGGCGGTCGCAAGGTCTACCGGCTCACCGACGCGGGCCGCACCGAGCTGGCGGCCCGCCAGGGCGAGCTGGACGAGCTGGAGCTGGAGATCCGCGACTCGGTGGCCCAGCTCGCCGGGGCGATCCGCGAGGACGTCCGGGACAGCGCCAAGGACCTGCGCGAGGAGCTGTGGAGCGCGGCGAAGAAGGCGCAGCAGGAGGCGCCGGAGCAGGCCGGGGGCGGGGACCCGTGGGCCGGACCGTGGGGGGACAAGGACGCCTGGCAGCGCGCCAAGGAGGAGTTCACCCAGTTCAAGAAGCAGGCGCGGGAACAGGCCAAGCGCGCCAAGGAGCAGGAGAAGGCGGCCAAGGCCAAGGCGAAGGCCGCCGAGGAGGAGGCCCGCCGGCTGCGCGAGCAGTCCCGGGCGGCGCGGACGGCGGCGCAGCAGGAGGCGCTGCGGATCAAGCGCCGGGTCGAGCAGCAGGTCCGTGACCACGCGGCCCGCGGCGACTGGCCGACCGGGCTGGCCGAGGGGCTGTCCGAGCTGACCAGGGGTCTGGCCGGGCTCGCCGACGCGGCCCGCTGGGGCCACTCGGCGGAGGAGCGGAGCGAGCAGGCCGCCGAGCAGGTCACCGTCACCCGGATCGACCTCGACAAGGACGGCACCGGCGGGCCCGCCGCCGTACCGGCCGACCTGCCGGCGTGGACGGCGACCGACCCGGCCGGTGACCCGGCCCGGGAGCTGGAGCGGCTGCTCGACCGCTTCCGCGACCAGGTGCGCGACGCGGCCCGGGACGGCGGGGTGAGCGCCGACCGGCTGGCCGAGGCCCGCTCGGTGCTGGGTGCGGCGGGCGAGCGGCTGCGGCGGCTGCTGGGCTGACCCGCCACCGGCCGACGGCCGATGCGGCGGGCCCGGCACTCCTCGGGGGAGGTGCCGGGCCCGCCGCATGGGTCGCGTCGGGCCGGGCCGTCAGGGCGTGAGGACGATCTTCCCGAAGACGTCGCCCTTGGCGAGCCGGGCGAAGCCGTCCCGCGCCTCGGTGAGCGGCAGCACCGAGTCGATCACCGGCCGGACACCGGCGGTGGCGCAGAGCGAGAGCAGCCCGGCCAGCTCCTCCTTGCTGCCCATGGTCGAGCCGACCACCCTGAGCTCCAGGAAGAAGATCCGGTTGAGCTCGGTGGCGGTCGGGTTGGCTCCCGAGGTGGCCCCGGAGATGACCACGGTGCCGCCCGGGCGCAGCGACTTCACCGAGTGCGCCCAGGTGGCGGCGCCGACCGTCTCCATCACCGCGTCCACCCGCTCGGGCAGCCGGGCGCCGCTCGCGAAGGCGGCGTCCGCGCCGAGTCCCAGCGCCCGGTCGCGCCTGGTCTCGTCCCGGCCGGTGACCCAGACCCGCAGTCCGGCCGCCTTGCCGAGGACGATCAGCGCGGTCGCCACGCCGCCGCCGGCGCCCTGCACCAGGACGGTGTCGCCCGGCTTGACCCCGGCGTTGGTGAACAGCATCCGATAGGCCGTCAGCCAGGCGGTGGGCAGGCAGGCAGCCTGCTCGAAGCTGAGTTCGGCGGGCTTGGGCAGCAGGTTCCAGGTGGGGACGAGCACCTGCTGGGCGAAGGTGCCCTGGTAGCGCTCGGTGAGGATGGACCGCGGCTCGTCCGGGCCCACGCCGTGGCCGGTCTGGCCGATCACCGAGTGGACGACCACCTCGTTGCCGTGCTCGTCGACACCGGCGGCGTCGCAGCCGAGGATCATCGGCAGCCGCTCGGCGGGCAGCCCGACCCCGCGCAGCGACCAGAGGTCGTGATGGTTGAGGCTGGCGGCCCGGACGGTGACCAGGCTCCAGCCGGGGCGGGCCTGCGGCTCCGGGAGTTCACCCGACTCCAGTCCGCTCAGCGGGTCGTCGGCGTCGATTCGTGCGGCGTAGGCGGCAAACATGGTCCGGACGATAGCCGCGACGGGCGGGGCCCGGTAGCCCTCTTTTCTCCCCCCGGGTCGCCTCCGGGCGCTCGGACCCGCTGCCGACACTCCTCACTCCGGCGCTCGTGTCCCTCTTTTCCCCCGGGTCGCCTCCGGGCGCTCGGACCCGCCGCCGACACTCCTCACTCCGGCGCTCGTGCCTCGCTTGTCGCTCGTCGCTTTCGGCAGCGGGGCGCCCTTCGGCTCCCCGGGGGCGCCGAAGGGCGCCCCGGGGAGCCGTTGACGCCGGGTCAGCGGCGGGCGACGCCCTCGGCGCGGGCGGCCTCGGCGACGGCCCTGGTGACGGCCGGGGCGACCCGCTCGTCGAACGGCGAGGGGATCACCTTCTGCGGGGTCAGCTCGTCGGCGACCACCCCGGCCAGCGCCTTGGCGGCGGCCAGCTTCATGCCCTCGGTGATCCGGGCGGCCCGGACCTGGAGGGCGCCCGCGAAGATGCCGGGGAAGGCCAGCACGTTGTTGATCTGGTTCGGGAAGTCGCTGCGCCCGGTGGCGACGACCGCCGCGTAGCGGTGCGCGACCTCGGGGTGGATCTCCGGGGTGGGGTTGGCCATCGCGAAGATGAACGCGCCCTCGGCCATGGTGGCGACGACCTCCTCCGGCACGGTGCCGCCGGAGACGCCGATGAAGACGTCGGCGCCGGCCATCGCGTCGGCCAGCGAGCCCTTGAGGCCGGCCCGGTTGGTCTGCGCGGCGATCTCGGCCTTGACGTCGGTGAGGTCGCCCCGGCCGTCGTACACCACGCCGCGCCGGTCGCAGACCGCGACATCGCCGATGCCGGCGGCCAGCAGCATCTTGGCGATGGCGATGCCGGCCGCGCCGGCGCCGGAGATGACGGCGCGCAGGGAGCCGATCTCCCGGCCGGTGATCTTGGCCGCGTTCCACAGCGCGGCGGTGGTGACGATCGCGGTGCCGTGCTGGTCGTCGTGGAAGACCGGGATGTCCACGGCCTCCTGGAGCCGGCGCTCGATCTCGAAGCAGCGGGGGGCGGAGATGTCCTCCAGGTTGACGCCGCCGAAGGAGGGCGACAGCCGGACGACGGTCTCGATGATCTCGTCCACGTCGGTGCAGGCGAGCGCGATCGGGACGGCGTCCACCCCGCCGAACTGCTTGAACAGGATGGCCTTGCCCTCCATCACGGGGAGCGAGGCCTCCGGGCCGATGTCGCCGAGGCCGAGCACGGCGGTGCCGTCGGTGACGACGGCCACCGTGTTGGACTTCCAGGTGTAGTCGTTCACGAGCTCGGGCTGTTCGGCGATGGCCGTGCAGACCCGTGCGACACCGGGGGTGTAGGCGAGGGACAGGTCGTCCGCGTCGCGCACCGGGACGGTCGCCCGGATCTCCATCTTGCCGCCGCGGTGGAGCGCGAAAACGGCGTCGACCGGATCGTCGGTGTCCTGGGTGCTGCTGTGGATGATCTCCGCTGCCACGATGACCTCTTCGTCATTGGTTCAGCGAGGACGCGTGACCGACGGGCGGACGACCCCGCCGGAAACCGGAAACCGGGTACGCCGAAGCGGACCCGGAACGGGGGTCGGGGCGCTGCCGTCGGGGCGGCGCCCTCGGATGAGGGTGTTCTGTCTTAATTTGTCGGCACTGTGCTTCCGGGCCGAGCGTAGGCCGGACGACGGCATCGCACCTATGCCTTTTCGTCCTCGTCACGTGCATTTCATTCGCCGACAGCCACCTTGACGGCGTCCGGCGTCGGAGGCACCGGGCCCCGGCGACGGCAATGGCGAACGAGTACCCACACCCGCGGGAGTGAACACAGACACGGAGGTGAGCCGGTGCCTCGGATACGGAGTCGACGTCGGAGACTTCCGTTCCTGCGCACCCCGAGCCTGTCGCGACTCGGCGGTCTGGGTTCGAGCATCGGGGGTCTCCCGGTACCGAATTCTGACACACCCGGTACCCGGCCCGGCAGGCCGGGAGGGCGGGACCGCCCGTTCCGCCCGCGTACGCCTGCGTACGCCTGCGCGGCGCTCCGGCAGCACCCCGCCCCTCCCGGCACGGCACGGCACGGCACGGCACGGCACGGCGAAAACCGCATACCTATACGGAGGGTGACAGGGACACGGTATTCGTCCGAATAGCGGACAAGGTGCACCCTCGTTATCCGATTTTGATCTGAATGAGGGCCACCCGACCGTCGTCAGATGGCAGGATTCCCCCCATCTCGGATCGAGCCGGCCACTGGTCGAGGCGGTTCGGTCAACGTCCACCTCGGCGGAGGGTGGCGGAAGCAGTCCCCTGCACCACCCTGCGCGAACCCCCGCCCAGGCCATGCACGACCGGCACTGCCCGTACGACGACGCACAGCGAAATACACCCGGTACAGCGCCGAACGGCCTGCTGCCCCGGTGCGCCGCGCCCCCGCGGCGCGCTCCGCCCGACCTCTCCCTCAGGAGGAGATCCCCCATGACCGCCCGTACCCAGCGCACCCGCCTCCTCGCGGCCGGCGCGGTAGTCGCGTCCGTCTCGCTCGTCCTGACCGGCTGCGGCAGCAGCAAGTCCTCCTCCGCCTCCGGCGGTTCGGGCGCGGCCAACCCGAGCGCCAGCGTCGCCGCCGTCACCGCCGACCCGGCGCTGGCCGCCCTCGTGCCGGCCGACGTCAAGTCCTCCGGCAAGCTGGTCGTCGCGGCCGACGCCTCCTACGCGCCCAACGAGTTCAAGGACGACAAGGGCAACATCGTCGGCATGGACGTCGACCTGGCGAACGCGGTCGCCAAGCGGCTCGGCCTGACCGCCGACGTGCAGAACGCCGACTTCACCTCGATCATCCCGGGTATCGCGGCCAAGAAGTACCAGCTCGGCATGAGCTCCTTCACCGACACCAAGGAGCGCGAGCAGACCGTCGACATGGTCACCTACTTCACCGCGGGCAGCGCGATCGCCGTGAAGAAGGGCAACCCGGACAAGATCGACCCCAAGGACCTCTGCGGCAAGAAGGTCGCCGTCCAGACCGGCACCACCCAGGCCGACGAGGTCCGTGACACGCGCAACCCCGACTGCGCCAAGGACGGCAAGCCCGCCATCCCCGGCGACGGCGACAAGTTCTCGCTCCAGACCGATGTCACCCAGGCCCTGGTGGCCGGCCGCGACCAGGTCATGATGGCCGACTCCCCGGTGATCGACTACGCGCTCAAGCAGACCAACGGCCAGCTGGAGAAGCTCGGCGACACCTACGACAGCGCGCCCTACGGCATCGTCCTGGAGAAGGGTTCCGGGCTGACCAAGGCCGTCCAGGGCGCCGTCCAGTCGCTGATCGCCGACGGCACCTACAAGCAGATCCTGCAGAAGTGGGGCGTCGAGGCGGGCGCGCTCGGCACGTCCGAGATCAACGCCGCCAAGAGCTGACCTCCGCCGAACCACACCCCCTGAGGCGACCTCATCGTGAAAACTTCCGACCAGGGGCAGGTGACACCGGGACGGTCCGAGACCATCAAGGCCGTCCCGGTCCGCCACCCCGGACGCTGGGCCGGAGCAGTCGTCATCGTCGTCCTCCTGGCGATGCTGCTCAACGCCCTGATCAACAACCCCGCCTTCCAGTGGGACGTCGTGGGCGACACCCTCTTCAACGACCAGATCCTGCACGGCGTCGGCGTCACGCTCGAACTGACCGCGCTGGCCATGGTGATGGGCGTGATCGGCGGCGTCGTCCTCGCGGTGATGCGGCTCTCGCCCAACCCGCTGCTCTCCGGCACCGCCTGGCTCTACATCTGGATCTTCCGCGGCACCCCCGTACTGGTCCAGCTGGTCTTCTGGAACTTCCTCGCCGCGATCTGGCCCAAGCTGTCGCTCGGCATCCCGTTCGGGCCGGCGTTCTGGTCCGAGTCGACCAACTCGCTGATCCCGGTCTTCACCGCGGCGCTGCTCGGTCTCGGCCTCAACGAGGCCGCCTACATGGCGGAGATCGTCCGCGGCGGCCTCCAGTCGGTGGACGAGGGCCAGACCGAGGCCGCCCACGCGCTCGGCATGAGCCGCGCGGCCGCGCTGCGCCGGATCGTCCTGCCGCAGGCCATGCGGGTGATCATCCCGCCGACCGGCAACGAGACCATCTCGATGCTCAAGACCTCCTCGCTGGCGAGCGCCATCGCGCTGGAGGAGCTGTACCAGGCCGGCCACAACATCTTCTCGCGCACCTTCCAGACCATCCCGGTGCTGATCGCGGTCTCCGTCTGGTACCTGTTCCTGACCTCGCTGCTCACCACCGGCCAGTACTACATCGAGCGGCACTACGCCCGCGGTACCAACCGGACGCTCCCCCCGACCCCGGTCCAGCGGCTCCGCCGCCTGTTCGCCGGCAAGCCCGTGCCGAGCGGGAAGCACGACGTGGTTCCCGGCCTTGAGGGAGGTGGCCACGTATGACCGATCTGACCAAGACCCCCGCGACCCCGGCCGACGCCGGCACCGACGGCCCGATGGTCAGGGCCGAGGGCGTGCGCAAGTCGTACGGCCTGGTCGAGGTGCTCAAGGGCATCGACCTGGAGGTCAAGCAGCGCGAGGTGTTCTGCCTGATCGGCCCCTCCGGCTCCGGCAAGTCGACCTTCCTGCGGTGCATCAACCACCTGGAGAAGATCAACGCCGGCCGCCTCTGGGTGGACGGCGAACTGGTGGGCTACCGGCAGAAGGGCGACCGGCTGCACGAGCTCAAGGACCGCGAGGTCGCCCTCAAGCGGCGCGACATCGGCATGGTGTTCCAGCGCTTCAACCTCTTCCCGCACATGACCGCGCTGGAGAACGTCATCGAGGCGCCGGTCCAGGTCCGCAGGGAGGCCAAGGCGTCCGCCAGGGAGCGGGCGATGGCCCTGCTGGAGCGGGTCGGCCTGGCCGACAAGGCGAAGAGCTATCCGTCCCAGCTCTCCGGCGGACAGCAGCAGCGCGTCGCGATCGCCCGCGCGCTGGCCATGAAGCCCAAGCTGATGCTCTTCGACGAGCCCACCTCGGCGCTCGACCCGGAGCTGGTCGGCGAGGTGCTGGACGTCATGCGCGGTCTGGCCGACGAGGGGATGACGATGATCGTCGTCACCCACGAGATGGGCTTCGCCCGCGAGGTCGGCGACGCGCTGGTCTTCATGGACGGCGGTGTGGTGGTCGAGTCCGGCACCCCCCGCGACGTGCTCACCGACCCGCAGCACGAGCGCACCCGCGCGTTCCTGTCCAAGGTGCTCTAGGACGCTCCCGTCGGGGGCCCCCCCGCCCCCCCCGGCGGGGGCCCCCCCCGCCCCCCCCCCCCGCACGCTGGCGGGCGCCCCACCCCCGGTACACGTGTTGGAGGGCCACCCGGGGGCGCGGCGCCGGA